>JAPUME010000209.1 GCA_027294185.1 Acidobacteriota bacterium
AGCCACACCTGGACGGACAACATCCTGCTGGCCGACCTCCAGGCACGCACCGGCCAGGTGGACTACACCGACGAGTACTACGACACTCTCTACTCGCGGGTCAGCAGCATGGTGATGCAACAGATCAACGCGGCCTGCCACGAGGTCGGCTCCTACTGGTACACGGCCTGGGTGAACGGCGGACGGCCCGCTTTGCCGACGCAGTAACGCATTTTGCCGACAGGATAGATATGCCGATGCCGCTCCTATGAACGACCCCTCCTCGGACGCCCCCGCAAGCCCGGATACTTTGGAACGATTCATCACGGCGCTACCCAAGGCGGAACTCCACCTCCATCTGGAGGGAAGCGTCGAGCCCGATCTTCTCCGGGAACTCGGGAAACGAAACGGGCTCCACACCGCCGGCTGGGAGCTCGCGGCCTTCGAACGCGTTTACCAGTACGAGGATTTTTCCGGCTTTCTCCAGGCATTCAAGTTCGTATCCCAACACCTGAAGACCCCGGCCGATTACGAGGCGGTGACCTGCGATTTAGCGAGGAAGCTGGCAGGGCAGAAAGTTTCCTACGCCGAAGTCATCTTGAGCGTGGGGGTCCTGCTGTGGTTGGGCAGGGAGCTCGAGCCTTATTTTGAGGCGGTCACAAGAGGCGCCGAAGCCGGGGAGCGGGATCATGGAGTCAAGTTCTACTGGATCTTCGATGCAACGCGGCAATTTGGAATCGAGCCGGCCCGGGAAGTGGCTCGCCTGGCGGCCCGATACCGTGAACAGCGTGTGGTCGCATTCGGCATCGGAGGAGACGAAGCCCAGGCTCCCCCGGAGCTGTTTCGCGACGTGTTCCGGGCGGCACGCGAGGAAGGGCTCCACTGTGTGGCTCATGCCGGCGAGGCGGCAGGGCCGGAGAGCGTCCGAGCAGCGGTCGAGTTGTTGGGAGCGGAACGCATCGGACATGGGCTGAGAGCCGCCTCGGACCCGAGCCTTCTTGAACTGCTTGCGGACCGTCAGATTCCCCTCGAGGTCTGCCTGTCCAGCAACGTGGCCACCGGAGTCCTGGACCGAGTGGGGAATCATCCCCTCCCGCAATTTCTCGCCGCGGGTGTGCCGGTCGTTTTGAATACGGACGATCCCGCCATGTTCCGTACGGATTTGAATCGGGAATACCGGCTGGCAGCGGGAACCTTCGGGCTGGCAGAGGAGCAACTCTCCGAGATGGCTCGCAACAGCTTCCGCTTCGCTTTTGAAAAGAATCTTCCGGGAGGTCGAGCTGAGGAGGGCGGCTAATCCCTGGAACTCTGTCCCTTCAGCGCCTCCTCGATTTTCCTCTCAAGGATGGCGATAAAACCGACGGCGCTGAAACCTTCCTGGCGGAAGGTCATGCGGCGGTTCCGGTCGAAAATCATCAGCGTGGGAATGACGCGGACATTCAGGAACACGTCGATGCCCGAGGCGTAGGCGATGGGGATGGTCCAACCTTCTTCCCGGAGGAAGTCTTCGACACCGCTCCTGTCATGGTCCGTGTTGACGGCGAGAAACGCGACATCCGGGTTCGAGTGATAATGGTCAATCACCTCCTCCAACAATTCGCCCTCGGTGCGGCAGGGGGCGCACCAGGTGGCCCAGAAATCCACGACCAGCACCCGGCCGTCGTATTCGGATAATTGGAAAGGCGACCCGTCCAACCTCTTCAGGGTGTACTCGAAAGCGTCGGTTACCCGCGCATTCGGGTTATCCTCCTGCTCACGATTGCCCGCCATTCGGCGATTCCATTCGTCATAGCGGGCCAGCAGCCACTCACCCATGCCCGATTCCGAGCCGTGCCTTTGGCGATAGAGCGTCCCGAGCTTTTGCCGGATTTTCCACCGCAACCCGGGGTCGGGCGGGTCGGAGGGAATCACGAAAGCCGCTCCATAGTGTTCGATGGCCTGGTCGAGATCACCGCGCTTTTCCGCCAGCTCGGCACTCTTTTGCGCAGCCTCGGGAAGAGGATGGAGCGAAAGGCTCCTACGGAAGTCGTTTTCCGCCGAAGAATCCTGTCCGGCTCTCGCGTACACCTCACCACGGATCAGGTAAGCAGCCGAGGCAAATTTCCGCGTCGTGTCGTCCACCTCATTGTCGGAGGAACCGGGAGAGTCGAGTGAGGCGGTCATCTCGTCCGCCTCCTTTACCAAAAGGGTTGCATACCTAACAGCCTTTGCGTGATCCTCCACCCCGGAAAACTGTGAGAGCTCGATGAGCCGGAGCAGCAGGGTCCGATCCTCCGGTGTCTCCTCGAAGAGTCTTTCGCCGTAGTCGAACGCGCGCGCATGGTCCTGAATTTCCATGCTGCGCGCAAAAAGATTGCGGAAAATGCGAATCCGATGGCGAGTGTTCGGAAAACGATCCAAATGCGCTTCCAGTCTCCTGACCAGAGAGACTGAATCCGACTGATCCTGGAAGATGCGCTCCAGCGCCAGGTCTTCCCCCCCGGGATTCTGCGCCGCCGGCAGGCAAACGGGAGAAACGCCGAGCGCGAATACCAGCAAAAAGAAAACAAATCGTACTTCAAGCTGTAAAGACTTGACTCTCATCATCTCTCTGTGCCCAGGATTCCACTCTAAATGTCACTCTTTACTCCGTCAAGG
>JAPUME010000021.1 GCA_027294185.1 Acidobacteriota bacterium
GCTGCCGTTCCAGTTGTCGAGTTCAAGCCGCACGATGGCGACCGTGTTAATGAGGTCGTATATATTTTGTTGACGATTCCAGAACCGTAGCTCCAGGCCCGCCCAGGCAATGCACTCCAGCCGGAATTTCCGTTTTCAACTTTACGTTTGAGCAAAATCATACGCCAGCGCCCCTCCCGCTACAAGCTCAGATCGCCATGGCCTCAACGACCCCAGAGTCCCCGTAACCGAATCCGAGCAGATGTTTGCCGCGTTCCCAAAAAGGGGGAATGTCGTTTGGTATGTAGTGGGAAAAGATGGAGAGCAGGGATTCAGGAAAAAGCGCAACCGCGACTATTTCGCGAACGCCGTGACGCTATTCTCCGAAACCCAACTGCTGAAAAAGCGGCGGGAGTCCTTACACTTCCAAAATCACCGGCAGGATCATGGGGCTTTTGCCGGTTTCCTTATCCATATGACGGCGGAGGGCGACGCGGATTTTCTCTTTCACCACGCCCCAGTCGGTCATCTCCTCGGCGCTTGATTTCGCAAGCGTCTTCTGAATCACACGTCGCGCCGAGACCACCAAATCCTGCGCCTCATCCATCGAGATAAACCCGCGTGAGATGATCTCCGGCTCTGATTCGAGCTTGCCCGTATGCCGGTTGATGGCAAGCACGGGGACGACGATGCCGTCTTCCGAGATATGGCGGCGCTCCTTGAGGATGACCTCCTCGACCTCATCGAGCGTTCCCACGTCGATGCAGATTCGCCCCACTGTCACGGGGTCGGCCCGCCGCGCGCCGGCCGAGTCAAACTCCAACACTTCGCCGCTTTCGAGCAGGAAGATATTCTCCTCCGGTGTGCCCATCTCGCGCGCAAGCTGCGTGTGGCGATAAAGCTGGCGGTATTCGCCGTGAATGGGGATGAAGTAGCGCGGCCGCACCAGGTTCAACATCAGCGCCAGCTCCTCGCGGCTGGCGTGGCCCGAGACGTGAATCGGCGGCTGCGAGCCGTCCCCGTACTGGATGCGCGCGCCGCGCCGGTAGAGATGGTCGATCATGCGGAAGATGCTGACCTCGTTGCCCGGAATCACGCGGGCTGAAATCACCACGTCGTCGCCGGGGGCGATTTCCACATGGCGATGCTTCTGCACGGCGGCGCGAGGCAGCGCAGCCATCGGCTCCCCCTGGCTGCCGGTCATCAGAACCGCGAGCTTTTCCCGCGGCACCTGGCGGACCTCGTGCGGGGGAATCAGCAATCCGGGCGGCACGCGCAGCCGGCCCATCTTCTGAGAAATCTCGGCCACCTTCATCATGCTTCGCCCCGTGACCGCCAATCGGCGGCCGAACTGCTCCGCAAGGTCCACCACCAGCTGCATCCGGTGGACAGAAGAGGAGAAAGCGCAGATCAGGATGCGACCCGTAGCCTGGGTAAAGATCTCGGAGAAACGCTCGCGAACGGCGCGTTCGGAGGGAGTGATGCCCGGCCGCTCGATGTTGGTGGAATCGGAAAACAGGGCCAGCACTCCCCGTTTCCCATATTCGGCCAGCGCGTGCAGGTCGGTCATGTGGCCGTCGGGAGGAGTGGAGTCGAGCTTGAAATCGCCGGTATGGAGCACAATACCGGCAGGCGTCTCAATCGCCAGAGCGCCCGCGTCGATGGTGCTGTGGGTCATGGGAAGAAAATCAATGCGGAATGGCCCCACCTTAAAAGGTTCCCGGGGACGCATCTCCCGCAGGTCGGTGCTATCCAGCAGGGCGTGCTCTTCGAGCTTCGAACGGGCCAGCGCCAGGGTGAAAGCCGATCCATAGACGGGAACGTTGATCTCCTCCAGCACATAGGGCAAGGCCCCGATGTGATCCTCATGCCCGTGCGTGAGCACGATGGCCTGAATGCGTGACTGGTTTTCTTTCAGGTAGGAGATGTCGGGAATGACAATGTCCACTCCCAGATGCTCGATGCCCGGGAACATCACACCGGCGTCAATAATGAGGAGAGCATCGGCCACCTCGAGGACCATCATATTCATTCCAAACTCGCCCAATCCCCCGAGCGGAATGGCCCTCAATGTTTTGCTGGAAATCGTCCTGCCCTCCTCTGATGTTATCTAAATTTGAATCGTAGCACAGACGCTTGAATTCAGCCAACGGAACGGCGCAGGCTACCGACTCTTCAAGCGCCGGTATATCACCGAAAAACCTTGCAGGCCGATCTGCTCCGCCCGGATGCGCGAATCCATCCCCAGCTCCGCAAGCAAATCGGTGACGTTTCGCCGAGGCAGAGTTTTCGCCAGATTGTTGACCAGTGTCTTGCGCTTTTCCCGGAAGCAGGCGCGGAGGAAATCAAGAAAAGCCTCCTCGGCTTCGATTCCATAGTCTTTCCCTGCTCCGGGAAATTCGAACTGCACGAACCCCGTTTGCACCTGCGGCGGAGGAGCGAATGCTTCCGGCGGAACTTTCCACAAAAGCTTGGGACGTGAGTAGTACTGCGCCAAAACGGAGAGGAAACCGTAGGCGCGGCGGCCCGGCGCAGCGACAATGCGGCCGGCAACCTCATATTGAAGCAGCAACCCCATACCGCTGAGATACGGAGCGAACCCGAAAATATGTTGCAGAAAAGGCGAGCTGATGTGAAAGGGAAGATTGCCGAAGACGAAACACTTCGTCACACGGAACTCTCGACACAGGCCGCCTGGGTCGAATTCCAGAATGTCCCCATGGCGAATCTCGACGTTCTTCCGGTCCCGAAAGCGTTCTTCGAGGTCGTCGGCCAATCTTCGGTCCACCTCGACGGCAACCACCCGACGGGCACGCTCGGCGAGCCCACCCGTCATGGCACCGGTTCCCGGCCCCACCTCCACCACCAACTCGTCGCCTTGCAGGGGCAAAGCCTCGATAATCTTCCGCTGGTAACCTGGGCTCGAAAGGAAGTGCTGCCCCAGTTTTGGCCGTCGCTTTTCCCGCATAGCGGTCAGGTTTCCTCGCATAGCTCAATGCCCCCTGAAAGGGCAGACCCATTTTGTACCGAACCGCGATCGAGAGGGGAGGAAATTCCAACTTTCCCTGATTCCCGGGCCTGAAACTTGACAATCCCCCGCCCTCCTCTAAACTTGCCGTGAGGTCTGGTTCATGGTTGCGCGAAAAGAAACTCCCGCTCGTATTGTGTTCGTGGCCTCCGAGGGAGTCCCGTTTTCAAAAACCGGTGGCTTGGCCGACGTCGTAGGGGCGCTCCCCAAAGCGCTGGCAGCGAATCGGCATCCGGTAACCGTGATCCTTCCCCGTTACCAGATGACCGCGGCGGCCCGCGTCTCCCTTCGAAATCTTACCTTGCCGCTCCAGGGAGGGCTTAAATATGCCGACATTCAGGAAGCAGAAAAGAAGGATGGGGTTCGTCACCTGCTGGTGGATTGCCCGGAATACTTCGACCGTTCGGGTTTATACCAGATGGAAGGCGTCGACTACCCCGACAATGCGGAACGATT
>JAPUME010000210.1 GCA_027294185.1 Acidobacteriota bacterium
CTCCAGGGGAAAACTGGAAGCCCTTGCCACCGAGCTCCAAGGCGGCGGAACCCGCGCCGTAGCTCAGCCCACCGACGTCACCGTTCCCGCACAACTGGATGCCCTGGGCGAACTGGCATGAAGTGAATTCGGGCGAATTGACATATTGATCAACAATGCCGGCGTGGGTTTGTTCGCCCCGGTCGAAACCTCGCAGGAAGAAGCCGTTCGAGCCATGTTTGAGACCAACTTCTTCGCACCGCTGCGAGCAGCGCGCGCCGTGAGTCCTGCCATGCGGCGGCAGGGAGGAGGACAGATCATCAATGTCTCCTCGGTCGTGGGACTGATCGCGCTGCCCCTGCTCACGACCTATTCGGCCACAAAGTTCGCCTTGAATGCCCTCACGGATGGCCTGCGGGCGGAAGTGGCGGATGATGGAATCGACGTGATTTCGGTATGTCCGGGCCGGGTCAAAACCTCGTTTCAGGAGAACGTATTGCAGAATGTAATCAGGGAAGATCGATCGGGAGGGATCAGCGCGGAACGAGTGGCCGAGGCCATCTTGAAAGCATCTCGCAGGCGAAAAAGGCTGGTGGTGGTGCCGGCCTATTTGAAGTGGGGCATCGCAGTCGCCAATGCCTTGCCGGCGCTTAAGGAATGGGGCCGTCGTCAGATGTGGCGGCGCGCAGCGAAGAAAGACGCCTAGGGGTAGGGTGGGGATTCCCTACGCGGCCGGTTCTCTGCCGGTTTGCTAATCCCCTAATTCCCTAATTCATCGAGCGCGGCTTGAAGCTCGCTCTGGATATGTGAATCCCCCTGCCGGGTGGCAAGCTCGATGCCACGGGCGAAAATCTTTCGCGCCTCCCCGGGACGCTCCAGGCGGGAGAGAATCAATCCGGCCTGGTAGTAGGTCGGCAGGTAGTCGGGACTGTGATCGAGAAGATACCCAAAATGTTTCCAGGCCTCCTCGAGCCCGCCTGAGTTCACCCGTTCCATCGCCAAGCCGTAACGGGCAAAGGCATCCTCAGGACGATTTTGTAGAATCTCCTCCAGCGTATCCGTGCGGCTCTTTTCCATTTTCTCTCCTCGGGCTGCTCGTTGATTTCAACCGGAAAATCAAAGATTAAAGATGTTGAATTCCCTCCACAGGTAAAGTATATTCGCTCGCGAATCAAGCGTAAAGCATTCGTTATTCAAAAATTCTCCACATCCCCGCTTTCCGATTGCACCGGGAGGAGCAGATGCCGAATTTCCCGCTCATATCGAAAATCGAGTGGCGCAGCCCGAACTTCAGCCGGCATTCCCTGCCCGTGGACACAAACTCGATCGAGCAACGCTTCCCTTCGGCGTGGCCTACAAGACAGGCTATTCCCCTCTTGATGGGGAATCTCCGCTTCTGTCAGGCCAGGGAAAGCATTCCGGAATATTCAAGAACTCCCGGACTCCCCAGTCCCCGTAACTTGCCCGGGACTTGACACGCAGGCTGTCATCCGTTCCTGCACGGCCAGGAGACAATCGCCGTAGGGACGGTCCGATGAAGAAACTTAGAGGGAGCGTCTGCAGACGGAACCCGTCATGAAGAAACGTCAACCCGGAGAGGTCAAACCCGGCAAGAGGGTTTCCGAATCAACGGTGGAGATGGCTGAGATTGTCCTGCCCAACGACACAAATCCTCTGGGGACCATGCTGGGTGGCAAGGTAATGCATCTGATCGATATCGCAGGCGCCATTGCGGCCCACCGGCATTCACGTCGTTATGTGGTAACCGCATCGGTGGACAACCTTGAATTTCAATATCCATTGCGGACGGGCCAGGTGATCCTTCTCAAAGCTCACGTCACCCGCGCCTTTCAAACATCAATGGAGGTTGAGGTTCGAGTTTTTCTGGAAGACACATTAACCGGAAAGAAAAAACAGACCAGTTCGGCCTTCCTCACCTATGTGGCGCTGGACGATCGAGGCCACCCCACGGAGGTTCCGCCTCTCCTGCCCCGTACGGCAGAGGAAAAGCGCCGTTATGAGGAGGCACGCCTGCGTCGCCGCCGCCGACTGAGCCTTAGAAACCGCCACCGGCCTGGCCGCAGCGGGACGAGACGACGCCCTCCCGTGCGGAAAGGCCGCCGTTAAATCGGTATTTCCATCTCAAGGTGTTGATGCCATGAAAGTAAAAAGAAACAAGACTTTTTCCGGAGCCCCCTGGGAATCCCTGGTCGGGTACAGCCGGGCGGTCAGCGTCGGCGGAACGGTTTATGTATCGGGCAGCACCGGCACCGACGACACCGGCAAAGTTCTCTCCCCCGGGAATCCTTATGAACAGGCGGTACAAAGCCTGAAAAATATCGAAGAAGCGCTGAAACGCTTCGGGTTGAGCATGGACCACGTCGTTCGAACTCGAATTTATGTAACTGATATCAGCCAATGGAAGGAAGTCGCAAGGGCTCATGCCGAGGTTTTCGGGGAGATTCATCCGGCTACAACCCTCGTCGGCATCCATCGTCTGGTCGATCCGGAAATGTTGGTAGAAATCGAGGCGATTGCGGTAAACTAGGGGTCGATTAAGCGGGCTGCCCGGTCCGGGCCGCCAGGATCAGATCCCAAGAACTACAAGAAGCCGAACGATTCTCCTCAACTCCGGGTTGAGATCGAGGAAAGCAGGTTTCGACTTATGCCTTTCGAAGGAATCATTGCCGAGCGTTATCCGAAGACTGTGTCTCTCGCGGACGGAAAAGAGCTTGTCCTCCGACCCCTGCTCGAGGCCGACCAGCCGGGCCTGCTCGATTTCTTCAAGCGGCTCCCGGCCCCGGACCGGCTGTTCCTGCGCGACGACGTTCTGAATAGTGACGTTGTGGCCAGCTGGTGTAAGGAGCTCAACTACGAACGCGTATTCCCACTGGTAGGGCTCATTGGTGACCGAATTGTGGCGGATATCACTCTCCATCGTCAGCGCGGGGGTTGGATGCGCCACGTGGGCCGGGTTCGAGTCGTGGTGGACCCTGAATTACGGGGCCGGGGAATCGCGGCCTCACTATTGAAGGAATTGATGGAAGTGAGCCTCGAAATCGGCCTCGACAAGCTGGACGCCGAATTTATTGCCGAGCAAACCGCAGCTATTGAAAGCTTCCAAAAATTGGGATTTGTAAAGGTTTGCACGCTCCCGCAACACGCCCTGGACCTCCACGGGGGCCTGCACGACCTGGTACTTATGGTCTATGAACTGAAAGATGAGGAGTACTATGCCGGTGACTAAGCGGCTTTCCTGTGACCCGGCCCTTTGAACCCACTCGTCGAACACCCATCCCCCCCCCAGGGAATCAGAAGACCTCAAGCCCACCCAATATACCCCATGAGACCGGCCGGGACCCGGCAAGTGGCCACGGGGCGGCTGAGTGGGGTTCCCTGCCTCAAAACCGACGCCCGGGGCCGGGACTGGCGGAAAAATCATAAACTTTGTGTGTTCAAGTACTTGACAGATTTTCGATTGGTTTGTTAAATTTAATTGTTACAGTTCTTACGCTTGCGCGCATCTGTGAATGTAGCGCGGCGGAGGTGTGTGTAACCGAAGCACCCAAGAGAAGGGTCCATAGGCAGTGCCGACATTCAGCCAACTGGTACGCAAGGGCCGGAAGAAGTTGAAATATAAGACTTCCAGCCCGGCTCTGCAACGATCACCGCAGCGGCGGGGAGTTTGTATTCGCGTCTACACGCAGACCCCCAAGAAACCGAATTCTGCGTTACGCAAAGTGGCGCGCGTGCGGCTGACGAATCGCATCGAGGTCACTACGTATATTCCGGGCATCGGACACAATTTGCAGGAGCATTCAATCGTTTTGATCCGCGGAGGCCGCGTGAAGGATCTCCCCGGAGTTCGCTACCACGTCATCCGCGGGAAACTGGACACTGCCGGGGTTGCGGACCGCCGTCAGAGCCGTTCCAAGTACGGCGTGAAACGACCCAAGACTACCTAGGAGTGATTGTCACGCCTCCTCCTGCTTGCGGGCAGGTCCGGAGGGTGCAACTGAATTTTATGCCGCGAAAAGGGACAGTCGAACGAAAAGAACCCGTACCGGATCCGGTCTACGGCAGCTCGCTGGTGCACCGCTTCATCAACTGCTTTATGTACGACGGGAAGAAGGCCGTGGCCACGCGGATTGTTTACGGTGCGTTCGACGTGGTGCGTCAGAAGAGCAATGACGACCCTCTTAAGATCTTCAAGAAGGCCCTGGACAACGTGAAACCTGCGCTGGAAGTCAAGACTCGCCGCGTAGGCGGAGCCAACTACCAGGTTCCCGTGGAAGTCAATCCGAACCGACGGACCTCCTTGAGTATCCGCTGGATCATCGCTTACGCCCGGAATCGCCAGGAAAAG
>JAPUME010000211.1 GCA_027294185.1 Acidobacteriota bacterium
TGGTTCGTTACTCTCTGGGGGCGGTGGCCGCCGGCCTTTTCGCTCTGGGAGTGTTTGGTGTCACCTACAGCCGCATGTTGATGAAGGTATCGGACTATAACGACATGCGAGCTGACCGTAAAGTCCTTGAAAATAAGTATCTTGCCCTTAGCGCGGAGATGAAGCAGACCGATGAGAAGCTTGGCTCTCTCCGCTCCCTGGCACGGGAGGTGGCCCTCAGCTACCGTCTCACCCAACCGCAACGAAACAGGAGAAAAAGATCTCGTCGTGGGAAGCCGACCCTGATACCCGAGATTCTACCGGTTGTAGCATTCCGGCAGGACGCCTCTCTTTATGCCTATGACGTTCTCAAGGCGAACCTGCCCTGGGGTTCGGGCCAGGAGGTCAGGCCGGTCTCATTCACCGAGGATGAATACCTGGAATATTTCAACCCGCCCTCCAACTGGCCCGTAAGAGGTTACATGACCAGCTACTTTGGCCAGCGGATCGACCCCTTCCTGGGCGAAGGTCGCTTCCACTCCGGGATCGATATCGTGGCCCCTTTCGGTTCCCTGGTCACGGCGCCGGCCAACGGATTGGTCGTCTATGCCGGCAAAAATAGCTACGGATACGGCAATATGGTGATCCTCAATCACGGGCATGGGATCAAGACGAAGCTTGCGCACTTATCCCGAATTTCGGTGTCTGTAGGTTGGAAGGTCAGGCGAGGCCAGCCGGTGGGCCATCTGGGCTCGAGTGGCCGGTCTACAGGGCCTCATCTGCACTATGAAATCCTGACGAATGAGATTCCGACCAACCCAATCCAGTTCCTTCGGGCAATCAGGAAGCCCAAACCGGAAGCCGTGAAGATCCGCCTGGTCGCCTTCGCCGTGATGCACGAAAAATGCCGTCACTCCGAAGGAACCACAACCTCGGCGAAGCTTCAGAGACCGTTTACCCTCCAGGCATCTGCCGCCGGGATGTAAAATTCTAGAATTCTTCCTTGATCGGAATTCGAGCAACAGGTAGCGCGGAACCTGTCCCGGTGTGCCGGGACCCGTCTTCCAGGTTCCTCGTCTATCGGCTATGTGACCAAACGAATGCCGCAGAATCAGACTACGGGTTCTGCGCTACCCTGCTTCGAGGGGAAATGTGAACCGACTTTACCTCAACCTGACCAATCCTTAGTTTTCGCACATTCCTCACCTTTATCACGCCCGGCTTCGAACCAAGTTGTTTCGGCTGAACCTCTGCACGATAGGAACTCTCACCTCCGGGAAAAAGCCTCGACGTTATGGGTGTGGATTCGAAAGTGGGAGTTCCCCAACTGCCTCTGCCGCCCCCGGCGAGACCAGTGGCGACCCGCGTGGACAAGGGATAGGTGTTTGTTCCTGCCGTGCAAGGGATATATACTCAGCGTTCCAAAGAAAATAGGAGCCGAAGCATGCACCGCACATCTGTTCTCAAAGTCTTCTCCTTTGCCGTGCTGATCGCCACGGCCATCGCGTTCGAATCCAGCTCCATTCCCGGGGCCACATCCCCCGGCGAGGTCCGGCCGAATATAATTTTCATCATGGCCGATGACTTGGGCTACGGAGACCTGGGAAGCTACGGCCAGGAAACGCTCCAAACTCCCCACATCGACCGGCTCGCCGCCGAAGGCATCCGATTCACGCAGGTCTATGCCGGGAGCACGGTCTGCGCCCCTTCGCGTTGCGCCCTGATGACCGGCATGCACATGGGTCACGCTACGGTTCGCGGCAACCACAGGCCGGAATGGCCCCTGCGGCCCGATGATGTAACCGTCGCCGAGGTACTGAAAACGGTCGGCTACCGGACAGCGATGTTCGGAAAATGGGGCGTCGGCGGCCCGGGTACGCTCGGGCGGCCCAACCTCCAGGGATTCGATGAGTTCTTCGGGTACCTGAGCCAGGTTCACGCCCACAACTTCTATCCGGATCACCTGTGGACAAACGACATCGAAACGTTTCTGCGGGGAAACCTCAGCGGCCAGCGTGGCACCTACTCCCATGATCTTTTTACCGAGCGCGCCCTCGGATTCCTGGAACGCAATCACCAACGACCCTTCTTCCTCTACCTTCCCTACACAATTCCCCACGCCAATAACGAGCGTGGCCGGGCTACCGGCGACGGCATGGAGGTTCCCGATTACGGTTCCTTCGCCGGAAAAGACTGGCCCGCGCCGGAAAAGGGTATGGCAGCGATGGTCGAGCGGTTGGACGCCGATGTCGGGAGAATCCTCGACAAGCTGGAGGAGCTGCGCATCACGAAAAACACCATCGTCTTTTTCACCAGCGACAACGGGCCCCATCGCGAGGGGGGACACGATCCGGAATTCTTCGGCAGCCGGGGCTCGCTTCGAGGCATCAAGCGCGATCTTTACGAAGGCGGCATTCGCGTGCCGATGATCGTCCGCTGGCCGGGACAAATCGAACCCGGACAGGTGAGCGATCAGGTCTGGGCCTTTTGGGATGTCCTGCCGACGGTGGCCGAGCTGGCCGGGGCATCCGCACCCGAAGGCATCGACGGAATCTCCATGGCGCCGGCGATTCTCGGGCGGGGAAAACAATCCCAGCACGACTACCTCTACTGGGAATTTTTCGAAGGCGGCTTCAAGCAAGCCGTCCGCATGGGGGATTGGAAAGGAGTGCGGGTCGGCGCGAAATCGAGAATCGAGCTCTACGATCTGAAGACCGACCCCGGCGAGGAGCACGACGTTCGATCCCAGAATCCGCTGTCGTCGAGCACATTGACCGGATTATGAAGACGGCGCGCACTGACGTGCCGGAATTTCCCATCCCCGGCATATAGCGGAAGGCAATCTTGGGAACCGAC
>JAPUME010000212.1 GCA_027294185.1 Acidobacteriota bacterium
CCCAACCGGGTGCCATCTACAAGATGCAGTGGTCGGCGCTCAATAACCTCCAGAACGAGGAGCAGCCTGTCGGCGGAGAAATCGAAGTCAATGAAATGCGCCTGGCAGTACCACAGAGTGCTTGGGGCCCGAAGGACGACGTGAACTACCGCTACGCCGTGGCCCGCATCCGCACCTTCCATCCCGACTACCCGCACTGGCAGGAACCGTTGGTGCTGACTCTGCGGGATAAGGGCGAGAAATTCGACGTGGTTGGCATCGAGAGGCCACGCAAAAACGCGAAAGTCAAGATGAAGAAGAAGGGCAAAAACACAGATCAAAAATGAAAATGAATTTCGCGAGGGAAACACGCTGAACATGTACGTCGAGGAGAGGGGGCGTCGTTTCCTTCGGCACTACATCATTGACTGTCCCGGTTCAGCGGAAATGGGACAGCTCGGCAAGGGCACTGAAGCTACAGTTTGAGTCTCCGCTTCACCCCTGGCCCGCGCACCACTCGGTGTCAGCAGAGAGGGGTGGACAATGAGTGAGGACCCTGCCAGGAAAGAAGAACGCTGCGCCGTCCGGACGGGGGAAGTATCTGCGCCCCCCACAGTATGTAAAGGGGCTGTTCGGGTGGTGATTTCAGCGCCAGGGCGCAATCCGGTCCGCCCTCACCGATGCCTTGGTTCCGGATATTCTACTTGGCGGACAGGACCGCTTCGGCGTACCGCAACTCGCCCGTGTGGCCGTCAAAGTACTGGAAAATCACCTGGGGGCGAGGGAAGGCGACCCAACGGTCGTGGCCCGGGTCGAGCGGGTTGTTGAAAACGTTGTTTACCTGGACAACACAGTAGACCGGGTAACGGAGGTTTCGGCGGGGAATGTCGTCCCGAAAGTAGCTCGACCAACGAATCTCGCACAAGCGGCCCCGCGAATCGAACGGGCCGTTCGGGGGACGGCCACTCTCGTCGCTGGCGCGGTGGTTCCCCGAGTTGTGGGGCCCGGAGGCGAACTCCCACACGCGGTCGGTAATCTTGATGGCGAAGCTGTTGTGCAGGTCGCCGGTCAGCACGAAGACGGGTTTCCCCAACGAATCCCAAAAGCGAATCAGTTCTTCGCGTTCCTCCAGAAAGACGGTCCAGGCGTCGTCCTTATTGGACGCGCGGACGGCACCCCCACCCACATGGGGAACCATGAAGTTGACCGACGAGACCACAAAAAGGAAGTCCGCATTGCTGGCGGCCATTCCCTCCTTCAGCCACGCCTTCTGACGCGCCCCGAGCATGGAGAGGCCCGGCTTGTGGGGCCGGCGAACGTCGTGCATCTGCCGGTGGCTGCGCGTGTCCAGCACGAAGAAATCACAGTTGCTGACGCCAAGGCGGTAGTAGGAGAGCCGGCCGAGGGAGTAGGAGGCGGTGCCGGTGTGCTTCGCCGCCGGACGGATGCGCACGCGATTCGAATCCACCAACTCGACCAAGTCATAGACACCGGCGTTCGGGTCGCCTCCGACGCCGTCCAGGCGATTGTCGTTTACCCCGGCCGTCGGTCCGCCCCAGTGGACGTGGAGGTTCGCAACCTGCTTCAGGTCAACGCGCTTGAAATCCGCCGCCGGGTCGGTGAGGATGTCGCTCCCCGCCTTCAGTTGCGCTTGGCCGAAGTGGATCCTCTGGGTGTGCTCGACCGGATTGCTCCAGCCCAAATAGTCGTACCAGGCGCGCACACCGATATCCCGAAACACAGCGCGGCGGTCCCGCAACCCGGCCGAGCCTGATCCCCAGACGTCATTCAGAATTTCGTGGTCATCGAAGGTGAAGAAGGAGGGTATTTCGCGGTGCCAGGCCGCCAGATTCTCGCCCCTTTCGAGATAGACCTTGTAGTTCTCCCAGACACCGACGATCGTGGGAGCCTGCCGAACCACCAGGGGCATCTCTTCGCGGGAACCCTTGACCTGCTCGAGCCATTTGTCGGGTGAAAAATCTCGGCGATCCTCGTAGAGCCAGTCGCCGTTCTGGATTGCGAAATAGATTTTGTCCCGGAGCCGGTCGAGCATCGTCTTAAAGGCGGGTACCGACGGGCCGAGCCCGGAGTCGGGGTCCTGGTTGTTGCCGCAGGCAAATTCAAAGCGGAAATTGAAAAGTCCTCGGGGATTGAACTCGGAATGGCGGAAATCCTCGGGGTCGGGGAGCGTGCGGAAGGAGCCGCCCGAGCCTTGGGGTTCGTCGCCGGCCCTCAGTCGGTAATAGTACTTGGTATTGGACTTAAGTCCTTCGAGGCGAATCCAATTACTGTTGTCGTGTTCGAGGCGTGTGGAGGCAGGCTGGGAGGTTTGGTCCAACTTGTCCGGCACCAAACCGTAAAGAACTCGAAAAGTTCCGGGTTGCGAAGTGCGCGCCCAGATGCCGATCTCGTGAGGGCCCAGCCGTCCCAGGATCGGCCCGTGCGTGATGCGGACGGTTTCTTTGCCGGTAGGCGGGCCTCCGCAGGCGGCGCATACCAGGAACAGGATCGATGCAATCACTCGCCCGAAAGGGGGCCGAACCCTAAGCCGCGCCCGATCTCTTTGATGATTTGGGAATTCGATGACATCGAGGCGTCTCCCATCTTCAGAGTAGAGTCTGTACACTTCAATGATCCTTTTATGCTCGCTTGCGAAGCGTTTCTCCTCGAACGTTGAGTTCTGCCGTCGCGGGGGGAAGCGACGGCAGCGCGATTCGTTCCGGAGTCGGCTCATTTTCTTCCCCGGCTTGCTTCCCACCGGTCCAGGCGGGCCAGGCCGCCCTCTCAAGTGTGCTCAGCCGCCTGGCGTCCCCGTATTCGCCCCCAGCACGTGGGGCAAGGCCCGGACCTCTCAGCCTGGTGTAGCAAACAGTCCGGCCACGATGAAAGAAATCCCAAGGTGGCCGAGCACAAGCACGGTCGTTAACAGAACCAGCCAGCCGAGCGGCGGCGCCCACATGCTGC
>JAPUME010000213.1 GCA_027294185.1 Acidobacteriota bacterium
CCGCAGTGCTCCGGGCTGCTGCTCGGTCGCAAGGACCTGATCCGGGCAACCCGGGTGAACAACTACCCTATTTCCGACACCATCGGTCGCCCCTGCAAAGTGGGAAAGGAAGAGGTCGTGGGGCTGGTCGCTGCCGTCGAGCGCTATCTGAAGCTGGACCACGCGGCGGAGTGGCGGCGCTGGGAGCGGCAGGTAGACAAAATCGAATCCGCAGCGAAATCAGTGCCGGGAATCGAAACCGAACGTCACGTTCCTGAAATCGCCAACCACGTCCCCCATCTGAAAGTGCTGTGGCCGGAGCAGGATTGGAACTTCAGCGGCGAAGATTGCCTGAAGGCTCTCCAGGACGGTGATCCCCACATTGAAGTGGACCCCCAGGAGGGGGGTATTGTTCTGAACACCTTCATGCTGAATCCGGGGGAAGAGCGCGTCGTTGCAAAGAGACTTCGCCAGGTTCTGGCCGAAGCTTCTCAACGGAAGTGAACCCGGAGCCCTTCACGAGTTCAACCGAGGGTTGACAAATTTCAGGGAAAAGCTACCCTCGTGGAGCATTTGTTTTCTGCACCCTCTCCGTTGATCGAAGGAAGAAGAGCGCCTCAATGGCCGCCAAGATAATTATGCCGAAGCTGGGAATGGAAATGACCGAAGCCTCGGTAACCGCCTGGTCATTCAAAGAAGGCGAGGCGGTGAAAAAGGGCGATGTCGTGGTTCAAATTGAAACCGAGAAGATCACCTACGAGGTTGAGTCGCCCGAGACGGGAGTATTGCGGAAGATATTCGTCTGCGACGGAGAAACGAAGCCCATCGGAGAGTTACTGGGTGTAATCACCGCTGAGGGCGAGGCCTTTGACGAGCGGGAGTTTGCCTCCCCTATGGCTCCACCCAAATCAGCAGTGAAGGAGACCGCCACGCCCACCTCGCCCCGTTCGGAACCTCCTTCCTCAGCCCCAGCAAGGGGAGATCGGATCGTTGCTTCCCCATTAGCCAAGAAGCTGGCAAAGGAAAAAGGCATCGACCTCGCCACAGTCGCAGGCTCTGGCCCCGCGGGACGTATCACCGAAAAAGATATTTTCGCCGCCCTAGAGGCGGGACAGAACTCACGGCCCGCGAAAACCGCCATCCCTGTAACACGGATGCGAAAAATCATTGCCGACCGGCTGACTAGGAGCTGGACTGCTCCCCACATCTATCTCACGATGGAAATCGACGCGACGGAATTGGTGAAACTCCGAGAGGCATTGCTGCCGGAAATCGAGCGCGAAACAGGCCGCAAGCTCGCCTACAACGATCTTTTGATCAAGACCCTTGCATCGGCGATTGAAAAGTTTCCCATCCTGACCGGAATCTTCAAAGGCGACCAAATCGAAATCCCTGACGAGATCAATATCGGGCTGGCCGTGGCGCTCGAAGAGGGCTTGGTGGTGCCGGTGATCCGTCGGGTGAATGAGTGCAGTCTGGCGGAGATCGTTTGCCGACGCACGGATTTGGTGGAGCGCGCCAAAGGGAAAAAACTTGGTGTTGACGAGCTTTCCGGAGGCACTTTTTCCCTTACGAACCTGGGGATGTTCGAGGTGGATTCGTTCACGGCCATCCTAAATCCTCCTCAAAGCGGGATTCTTTCGGTTGGAAAATTGAAGGATACACCCGTGGTAAGAGACGGTACCATCCACGTTGCACCGGTCCTGAAGCTGGTGCTCGGCGCGGACCATCGCGTGGTGGACGGGGCGGTAGCTGCCCAATTTCTGCAGGAGATAAAGCGAATCCTGGAAAGCGCGCGTGAACTCCTGATTCCCAGCTAGGTCGAACGCCTGATACACTGGAGGCAAGCCAAAATGCACTTGAAGCGAGAAAAAGCGTTGTGGGTCTATGAACGAATGGTCTTGATACGGAAATTCGAGGACAAGGTTCACGACCTGTTCTCGGCGGGCAAGATTCCGGGATTCGTGCATCTCTATGCCGGTGAGGAAGCGGTGGCCGTCGGCGTCTGCGCGCACTTTCGCACCGACGACTTCCTGACCAGCACGCACCGCGGCCACGGGCATTGCATCGCCAAGGGCGTGGAGGTTCGCGGCATGATGGCCGAGCTTTTCGGCAAGGCCACGGGGTCGTGCAAGGGCAAGGGCGGCTCGATGCACATCGCCGACGTTGAGAAGGGAATGCTCGGCGCAAACGGCATCGTCGGCGGAGGCGCGCCGCTCGCCTGCGGCGCGGCGCTGACGGCACGCGTCAAGAAAACCGACCAGGTCACGGCCTGCTTTTTCGGTGACGGCGGGGCGAGTCAGGGCACCTTCCACGAAGCGCTCAACCTAGCTTCCATCTGGAAGCTGCCGGTGATTTTTGTCTGCGAGAACAATCTTTATGCGGAGGCCAGTCCCGTGAAGTACACGCTCAACGTCGAAAACGTCGCCGATCGGGCCGCAGGCTACGGTGTGCCGGGCGTGATTGCAGACGGCATGAGCTTTTTCGATGTTTACGAAAAAGCCGGAGAAGCGGTCCGCCGCGCGCGCGCCGGTGAAGGACCCACGCTGATCGAGGCCAAGACCTACCGCTTCTACGGCCACTTCGAGGGAGACCCGGTCAACTACCGGCCTAAAGACGAAGAGCAGGCGTACCGAAAGCGGGATCCGATTACGGATTTCAAACAGAAAGTTCTCGCTAAAAAGTTGCTGAAAGCTGACGATCTTGAAAAGATCGAGAAGGAAACTCAGGCGGAGGTTGACGCCGCATTGGAATTTGCCGAATCCAGCCCGTTTCCGAAACTTGAAGAGATTTTAACGGACGTCTACGTGAACTACCCTTAGCGCTCAGAATAGCATCAGAAGCGCAAGGAATTCAGAAGATCAGGAAATCAGAGGAGCATTTGCCATGGCGGAGAGAGAACTCACTTACCGCGAAGCGATCAACGAGGCGTTAAGGCAGGAGATGCGCCGCGACGACACTATTATTCTGATGGGAGAAGACATCGCCGGCGGCAGCGGCCAGCCCAAGGAGTTGCAGGACGCCTGGGGAGGTGTTCTGGGCGTCACCAAGGGCCTCTATACCGAGTTCGGCGCCGATCGCGTGCTGGACACACCGATTTCCGAGTCCGGCTACATCGGTGCGGCCATCGGCGCAGCGGCTACGGGCCTGCGCCCGGTGGCGGAGTTGATGTTCGTCGGTTTTATGGGCGTTTGTCTTGATCAACTGTTCAACCAGGCGGCGAAACTCCGCTACATGTTCGGGGGAAAGGCCAGAGTCCCGGTCACCATCCGCACCATGATCGGCGCAGGGTTGCGGGCCGCAGCCCAACATTCGACGGTGGACTACTCCGTGCTGACCCACTTCCCCGGGCTCAAATGCGTCGCCCCATCCTCAGCCTATGATGCCAAGGGTTTGCTGATCGCGGCGATTCGGGACGACGACCCGGTGATCTTCTGTGAGCACAAGGCGCTTTACGGCGAAAAGAGTCCCGTTCCGGAAGAGAGCTACGTGGTCCCTCTGGGCACCGCGGACATCAAGCGCGAAGGACGCGACGTAACCCTGGTGGCGTTCGCCAAGATGGTTCACACCGCGCTGGCGGCAGCCGACGAGTTGAGCAAGAGCGGCATTCAGGCCGAAGTGGTGGACCCGCGCTCGCTCTCACCGCTCGATGAAGGGACCATTCTCGAATCGGTCAAGAAGACCCACCGCCTCGTCGTGGTGGACGAAGACACTCCGCGCTGCGGCATGGCGACCGACATCGTCTCGCTCGTCTCGCAGAAGGCTTTCGACTACCTGGACGCCCCGCCGCAGATGGTCACACCACCCCATACACCCGTGCCGTTCAGTCCCGTACTCGAAGATTCTTACCTTCCCACCCCCGAGCAGGTGGCCGACGCGGTCCGAGGCACACTTGACTGATTTGGATTAGAGAAAGTCGTTAAGCGGAGGCCATTGAAATCCTGCCGCTGATCGGGAGGCAGCCACCTGCCGATCTCGGGAAGGGATGATGAGTGCCTCTGCGCCTTTCCACCAAGACAATCCTCAGCGGTTTCCCTCCGGGAACCCTAACAACCGCTAGAAACCGAAGCGGATACCTACGTTTACCTGCTGGAACATGCCGAGTTGGATCCCCTGCGGAGCCCGGGAGGAGATGTAGATCTTGTTTGTCAGGTTCTTGATGGCCACATAGAGCTTAATCTGGTATCGCTCCCGCTGGTAGGTATAGTCGAACCCCAAATTCCAGAGCATAAAGCCCGGCAGCTTGCCCACCGTTCCGTCGAAAGAGGGCGCAAACGTATTCAGGTTGTCACCGAACTGGTTCCCCACGAAGGAACTGTCCAGCTGCATGCCGAACCCCTGCGGCTGGCGAACCCCAACCAGGAAAGAAAAGGTGTTTTTCGGAGCATAGGGAAGACGGTTCCCGCCATACAGGGCATTGTTAGTGAACTCGGCCACCGGCAGATACATATACCGGAAATCGGTAAAGACCACCGCGGGAGCCTTGACCCATTCATTCCAATTCACCCGCAGGCTGGTTTCAAACCCCTGGTGAAGCGTGGCGCCGCCGTTGATCAACGTCGTGGTAGCACCGCCCGACTCCGCACTCGGTATGATCTGATTCCGAAAGTCCAGCCGGAAAAACGTGACCTCTCCGGTTACAGCTCGATGAGGTCCCAAACGGACGCCCGCCTCGAAGTTCCAACTCATCTCCGCATTCAGATCCAGGGATTCCCCGCTTCGAGTTATCGCATCCTTGGTTCGCGGCGGAGAAAAGCCTCGGTGAACCCCTCCGAACAACGTGATCGTAGGAACCAACTTATAGGATATCCCCAACCCGGGGATCAGCGCAGTGAGCTCGTCCGTTTTGCGGACGTCCACATCGGTAGGAATCCCGCCAACGCGCTGGCGGAAAATGTGCCGCTCGTAGCGATAGTTCTCCACGCGGATTCCGGGTGTGATGATCAAGTTGTCAAAAAGAAAGAAGCGATTCTGGAGGAAAAACGACCAGGCATTTCCGAAGCGGTCCTCATCGTCCCGCAGGATCCCCGTAAGAGAATCGAAGCTGGCACCGTTAATGCGCTTGTCATCGGCCGCCTCATGAATATAACGGACACCCGTATCAAGCTTCCCACGAACGCCTCCGAACTCATGCTCCAGAGCCAGGTTGCTTTGAATGCCAAGGACATCGAAGCGGCGGTTGCGGTTGCCGGTCGAATCACGCAGAAAAATCGCGCCGCCCGGGACGGTGAGGTCGCCCACGACGCCGATGTATTCCCTTCCCGCATCCAGGCGATCCCAGTCCTGCCGTCGCCAGTTACGAACAGTGTTATACGCAAAAAAAGTCGTCATTAAAACCGCGTGAGGATTCAAGATGGCCGTGTGTAAAAGTGAGCCGGAGTATCTCCGAACCCTTAGAAGATCGCTTGGCACCGCGTTCTGGTTTGGGTCCGTGAGGAACATGGGCGTGGTTAATCCCAAATACGTGGAATTCGATTTTTCTTCATAGACCCCCAGCTTGAAAGCGAAACTGTGATTTTCGGAAGGTTTCAGGGTGAACTTAAACTGAAAATCATCAATGTTGAAGTAGAAGCCTCGAAATCCGTTCCCCTGTTTTCGAAGGTAGTTCAGAAACCAACCGACGCTCTGATTGGCATTGCTCCCTCCCACCGAAGCCTGGCCGTTGAAGAATCCTCCTTGTCCGCCCTCCACTTTTAACTGCCCGTGAGTCGAGGAGGGCGGGTCCGGGGTGACAAAGTTCACAACTCCCCCCACCGTCTGTGGGCCGTGCACGATCTGACCACTGCCCTTGAGTACCTCCACCCTCCGCATCCGGTCGATGGGGGGTGAGTAATACATTTCCGGCTCCCCGTAGGGGGCCAGGGCGATCGGGATGCCGTCCTCCATCATCAGCACCTTTCGGCTCCGGTCCGGATTGAGCCCGCGAATCCCAATATTGAGACGCATACCGACCGGCCCGGAATCCTCCCGCAGAGTAATGCCGGGAACCCTGCGCAACACTTCATTGGCATCCATGGGGTTCGACTCAGCCAGCTCCTCTTTCTGAATCAAGAAAACCGAGCCGGGAATTTCCAGCAAAACTTCCCTGGATTCGCCCACCACCTCAATGGAAGTTTCACTTCTACGGACGGAGACGAATTGCAGGTTCTGTTTTACAGCCGAGTCTGCATCGACTTGAATTTGCGCTTCCACCTGCTCAAAATCATCCGACAAGGCGCGAAGGATCAGAGAACCCGCCGCCAAATTCTCAAACCGGAATAGACCGGAGGGGTCGGTCCAGGTCTTGACGCCCCCCGGCTCCACCACGACCTTGACGCCCCCCAAGGGTACCTCTAAGGGGTCCGAAACAGTCCCCTCCACGCTCTGCGCTGCCGCGCCCCATGGAATCCACAGAAAAAGAATGCATGCCAAAGCGAACCGGCGAAGGGCCATTCTCTTCGCCCTACAACTTCCAGAAAATAAAGAGCTGATACCTTCCCCTTCCATGTGCCCTTTTCCTTTCAAGCCTTTTTTCGTCCCTTATCTCTACTTGCAATTCAGTTGCAACATTAAGACATAAAAAAGCAAACTCTATTAACCTCGACAGGCCGCGCAAATCCCGCCCGCCTCCATCCGTACCACTTGAATCGAAAACCGCCGTTCGCGCTCGATTTGCCCTTTGAGTTTCTCGAAAAGCGAGCTTTCAAATTCCATAATGGCTCCACACTTCAGGCAAGCCAGATGCAGGTGGTCCCGGGTGGTGCGGGCCTCGTAGAAGTGCTTTTCCCCTTCCAAGTGCATCAAGTCCAACTCATCCACCAGGCCATGTTTTTTTAGTAACGAAAGCGTCCGGTAGACAGTGACTTTGTTAAGCGTGGAATCACGCGACCGGGCCCGCCGCCAAAGCGTAAGAACGTCCAGATGGCGGTCGGCGCGTTGGATGAGGTCCACTAGGATCCTGCGCTGGTGCGTCATGCGAACCCCGCGAGAGATCAACTCTTCGGCCAGGTTGCGGCGCGGATTCCGCTGCGCGGCGAGCATGGTGTGTTTCGGCTGAGTCCCCATAAATTCTTATTGCAAGTGAGTTGCAACATGGATTTTACTCCCCCACCGCTCAATTTGTCAACATCTTTTCATCTTAAAGGGCCACCTTTTGCCCCCAATGGAGATAATCCTCCGTGGAACGGTTCCTAGAGGCATTAAATTGTGTTCCCCACCGCGCAACGCCCCTTCCCTCACCCCATTGCAACGACATCTCCGAGGGCTACAGGAATTGCTCATGTATGGAAAGCTAGGAATATTTCGGCGGCTGTATTTTCCGCCAACTTGCCAATCCAAAACTCCTATGCTAGATTTTAGCGATTCTGGGACTATTCAGGGGGGCCCGCCTGAAA
>JAPUME010000214.1 GCA_027294185.1 Acidobacteriota bacterium
TCTTATGTGGGGCCTATGCCTTTCACCAGAGAGGCCGTTTCGACAAGATCTTTTCCCGCGCCAACGGCCGCATCCTCTGGAAGCTTTCTGTTTGCGCCGCATTCGTCCTGGCCCTGTGCGCAGTGGTGCTGGTTCCGGCTCTCACACTTCTGGAGAATTCCCAGCGCGGCACAACAGGGCTGGTCTATGCTGAGGTAACCTACTGGTCGCTGCACCCGCTCTACACGTTGCAGACCGTCCTACCGGGATTTTTCGGCGAAGCGCTCAATCAGCCTTCGCTTTGGATGACGGTCCTGAACGGCCGCAACGCTCCTTACTTTCCTTCTCTTTTCATCGGTTTTATTCCGATTCTTTTCGCGCTGCTGGGATGGGTCGGCGGGCCGGCGCGCCTGCGAGGATTTGCGGCAGGCGGATGCCTGAGCTTTTTTCTTCTGGCACTGGGAAGGTTTACTCCTCTTTTCGGACTTGCCTATTTGCTGTTCCCCCCGCTGGGGATGATGCGCTTTCCTTCGAAATTTCTGATTCCTGCGTTTCTGCTGCTGGCGCTTTTGGCAGGATGGGGAGTCGATGCGGTGAGACGCGGCACGCTCGAATGGGGCCGCGCACCCAAGCGCTTCTACATCCCGCTTGGGGTGGTGGGCAGCTTGATGGGAATCGTCTGGGTGCTCTCCTGGATTGTTCCCGGATTGATCAGCCGACCTGCATTAGGTCTCTTGCAGGAAGCCAACTCTCTTTTTATGCGGAGTTCGGCGGATGCGTTGAGGATGGAAGAACTCGATGCAGCCGCGAATTTCTTCATCACCCGTATCCGTTACTTGTTCCCCGGCCTGGTGGGGTTCATTCTTTTCGGGCTCGTCTGGGTGCGGGGGATAAGCCAGGGGAGATTCAGAAAGCTGCTTCCTGTCGTGGCCCTGCTGGGCATGGCTCTGCTGGCCGTGGAAAACCGTAAGGCCAATCCGATGGTCCCCGAAGAGTTCTATTCCTATCGGCCCCCGGCGCTGGATCTGATGAAAGGAGAACCTCACAGCTACCGTATTTTCTCCATTCCCGAACACCTCTCCGAGCCGGCTCCAACGGACCCGTTGAGGCAGTTTGTGAAATTCGAAAACCTCGATTTCACTTCCCGTTTTTCACTGACCGCACGGGTCAGCTTTCGCGAGCGAGTGCTGCTCGAGCGCGCCATCATGCTGGAAGGAGTGCAGGGCAGTTATAACCTGGATGTGGAACGGAGCTTTCCGCGTTACCTGGTGGAACTCTGGCTCTACGCGCGTACCCTGCGTGAAAGACCGGACCTGATGGACAATCTCCTGGCGCTGACGAATGTTCGCTATCACATCTCAAAGCAGAAGCGCGATCACGAAGGCAACCGCCTGTTGGGGGAACTCAACGACGGCTCACCGCGGCCCGCGTTCCTCTATGAAAATCTCTCCTATGCGCCTCGGGCTTACGTCGCTCATCGTAGGTTCCATACGAGCGACCCGCGCGCGACTCTTGACCGGTTGACCTTCGATCGCCCGTGGACTCGTTCCGAGGTGATTCTGTTTTCCCTCGACTCCGCCGATTCCCCCGTCCGGGTCGAAGTCCCTGGCGAACCCCCGGCGGCGGAAACGGCGGCAGAATTCAAAGAAACAATTGATTCCGTGGCGATCGTCCAATATCTCCCTAACTCCGTCACACTGGAGGCCAACCTGTCCCGGCCGGGATACGTGGTATTGCTGGACCGCTACGACCCGAATTTTCATGCCACCGTAGATGGGAATGAAGTTCCCATCGAACGAGCCAATCAACTGTTTCGTGCCGTTCCGGTAGGCCCGGGCGAGCACACCATAAGATTTTTCTACCGGCCGGAAGGACTCATTTCAGGAGCCGTGTTATCACTCCTCTGCCTGCTCGTTCTCGTAGCGGGCGCGGTCAAACGTTCTTCCGCCTGACCAGACAAAGTTTTGGCGACCCAAACTAACCTTTTGCAGGAGCACATAGAGACCATGCTCAACCAGCCCTCACTTTCAGATTTGTCGGAAACAATTTCGTCGCACGGGTCCAAATGGACGAGGAGAGAAGCCCTCAAGCTCCTCTCCGTCGCCGGTGTCGGTTCCGCCGTCTTTGCGCGAGCCTTGTCGGCGCTGGCTGCTGAGAAAACAGAGGTCACAGGAGATATGATCCGGCAGGCCGAATGGATTTCCGGCCTGGAGCTTACGACCGAAGAGCGCAAGTTGATGCTTAAAGGAGTGACCGGGGCTATCGAGAAGTATCAGAAACTTAGAGAAGTCCCTCTGGATAACGGCGTCCCGCCCGCTTTGAGGTTTGACCCCGCACCTCTGACGGGTCCGCCCACCAACCCGGGAAGGAGTACCGTCCAGATAACACCGTCAGCGTCTTCCCGCCGTCCCGACTCTTCGGAAGACCTCGCCTTTTCCTCCCTCACCAAGCTTTCTGCACTCGTCCGAAGCCGCCAGGTAACTTCTGTTGAACTCACGCGACTCTACCTGGAACGGCTCCACCGTTACGACCCGGCGCTTCATTGCGTGATCACCTACACGGCAGAACTGGCGCTGAAGCAGGCGGAGCAGGCCGACCGGGAAATCGCCGAGGGAGGCTATCGAGGTCCCCTGCACGGAATTCCCTGGGGCGCAAAGGACATCCTGGCCGTGCCCGGCTACACGACCACCTGGGGCGCCATGCCTTATAAGGAACAGGTGCGCCCGGACGAATCAACAGTGGTCGCACGTTTGAGACAGGCGGGAGCGGTCCTCGTAGCAAAGCTTTCGGTTGGCGCTCTGGCGATGGGAGATGTCTGGTTCGGAGCCACCACCAAGAATCCCTGGAAGCCGGAACAAGGGTCCAGCGGCTCCTCGGCGGGTCCGGCGGCGGCGACGGCAGCAGGCTTGGTCGGCTTCGCCATCGGCACCGAAACGCGAGGAAGCATCATCTCTCCCTGTACACGCTGCGGGACCACCGGATTGCGCCCCACTTTCGGGCGAGTCAGCCGCCACGGCACCATGGCCCTCTCGTGGAGCATGGACAAGATCGGTCCCATCGCCCGGTCCGTGGAAGATTTGGCCCTGATATTCCATGCCATCCATGGCCGCGATGGGCTTGACCCGACGGCAGTCGATCGCCCGTTTGGTTGGCCCTCCTCACGGGACGTAGGAACTCTACGGGTCGGTTATGTCCAGTCAGCATTCGAAGAGGACCGCACCAAGAACGTCAAAACAAAGGAAAGGAAAGCAGCCCTAAAGCAATGGCAGGCCTACGACCGCAGGACACTCGAGGTCTTGCGAGAATTGGGAGTAAGACTCGTTCCCATCAAACTGCCTGACCACTATCCGGTCGATGCTCTTTCCTTCATCCTGAGTGCTGAAGCGGCGGCAAGCTTCGACGAGCTCACGCGCAAGGGAGGCGACGATCTACTGGTAAGGCAAAACGCCGGAGCCTGGCCGAACATCTTCCGGCAGGCGCAGTTGATACCTGCGGTCGAATACATACGCGCCAATCGAATCCGCACGCTGGTGATGCAGGAGATGGAAAAGGTGATCTCAGAGGTGGACGTTTATGTTACACCGAGCTTCGTGGGCGGGAACTTGCTGCTAACCAACCTGACCGGTCACCCTGCCGTGGTGGTTCCCAACGGCTTCCGGTCAGCCGACGGCACGCCGACCAGTATCATTTTTATGGGGAAACTTTACGGCGAGACCGAACTCCTGTCGCTCGCCCATGCCTACCAGCAGGCGACGGACTTCCATTTGAAACGTCCCCCCCTGGCAGCGCTCTCTGCTTGACGATTCGGATGTAGATCAAGCAGAGGGAAAGAGCCCCGAATAACTCAACGGCGCAAGCGAAAGACATGAAATGCATGAAAGTCGCGGGCGGAAATATACCGTTCGGTCAGAAACTGTGTGAGCGCCGGGAATTCCGCCAGGCTCTGTTCGGAATCAAGCCTCGTATAGAGAATCGGATAAACAGCGTCGTCGCGATTCACAACCAATAAGGTGGGAGGATCGGCTCGAAGTTCCCGCATCAATTCCTCACGCCACTCCGGAGGGCACCAGGGAGCGATTTGCGGCATGTTGGTGATGAAGCGGGTGGGGGAGCGTCGATCACTCCTGTAATAGATCAGAGGCTCGAAGCCCCAGACGTAGACCGAATCTCCCTCGTCCGAATTCCCTTTCACGAAATCGATCACTTCCATCATCTCGCCCCAGTGCCCGTAAAGCGCGTTCCAGGAATAGTCACGGTGAGCCGCCTCCGGGCCGCGCGCCCAGATTGCCGCCGAACGGTACCGATCAAAAAAGTCCGCAGAGAAGGAAACAAAAGGCGTCAGGACCAGTGAAACCGGCACCACCCACACGAGCACCCTCGCCACCCGCCAACTCCGTATCCCGAAATCGGCGGACCAGGATCGGAATTGCCCAAAGATTCTCACCGCAACGTAGGCCCAAAGGACCGATAGAAATGGAAGACTCGTGGCAAAACTATAAATCCAAAATCGAAACTGCACGGCGACGGAAACGAGGCCCAGAAGAGCCGCCAGCAACACAGGCGCAACCTTTCTCCGTTCTTCAGGCTTCCAGGCCAGGGCGAGCACAGCAGCCAACATCAGCTCCGTCCAAAGACCCAGCCGCATCTGCAACTGCGCGAGCGACCACCATAAATAGCTCGGCGTCCGCTCGATTGCCATCTGCGTGTAAAGCGGGACAACCTTGAAAAAGGTTTCATAAAAGGCTTGCCACGCCCCCGTCAGCAAGAAATAGAGAGGGACCGCCGCGCCCACCAGCATCAAGCCACCTGCGAATGCCAGGATGATTCGAATCCACTCGCCTCGCTTCCCAGGCGTGTCCGACACGGCAGAGTTCCGCTGTGCCGCTGATTTCCTTTCGAGATAGGGGAGAATCAAGACGAGGGGAGCAAAGATGATCGCGTTGAACTTGAACCAGAAGGCGACTCCCATCAGGGCGCCGGCCAGAGAGTACTTCAAAACCGTTTTTCCTCTTCGAGCCAGGACAATCAGGAAACTTCCCAGAACCGGCAACATAAGGAAGCTCTCCGGGTTGGCCGTATTCCGATAACCCAACTGGAAATATGCCACCGAGTGAAATGCCACTCCCAGCGCGGCCACCCTGGGCCCCAGGGCGCGTTCTGCAAATCGGAAAAGAAGATAGGAAAGAGCCATCAACCAGAAAAGATCGACGACGCGCACACCCCAAATCGAAGAGCCGAACAAACGCGCGATGACCGCGAAGAGATAGAAGACTCCCGGAGGCTTCGTATCCCAGCAATCCTGATAGGGGATGCCTCCCTCCAGGATGCACCTTCCCATGGTCAGAAACACCCCATGGTCTCGGTCCAAGGGAAGCCGGAGGCTGGGCAGG
>JAPUME010000215.1 GCA_027294185.1 Acidobacteriota bacterium
CCGAGGCGAGCAGCGAGTGAGGACGTTCCGCGACAATCCGGCCAGAGTCCAAGAATCAGACCACCCGGGTGGTCGGCCCGGCATGGATGGCCGAAAACTCTTGAAGCCAGAGGATGTGGCCGAACTCACTGAGCTTTCGACCGAAACTCTGGCTCAGTGGAGAAGCCAGCGGCGCGGGATTCCGTTTGTGAAAATTGCACGAAACTGCGTTCGTTACCGCCAGTGCGACCTTGACGAATGGATTGAAAAGCGTATAGTCCCCGTCCAAGAGCTATCACCCGCTAGGAGGAGGAACTAGCCATGTGCGCTTTGTATCGGAGGGGGAATACCTGGTGGTACGCATTTCAATATCAGGGGCGTCGAATCCAGGAATCTACGGGTATGACGAACAAAACAGCGGCCCAGCAAGCCGAAACGATCCGCAAGGCAGCACTTCTTGAGCGGCGGGCTGGTATCGCCCGTAAACCACTACCGCCGAAGTTTGAGGAGTACGTGCCAAAATTTCTGGCTTGGTCGAAGCAGCAGCACCGGGACAAGACCTACAAGCTTCATCGGACGAACTGTCACCTTCTACTCCGCTACTTCACAGGAAAGTATCTGGACGACATTACTTCCGGAATGGTTGAGGACTTCAAACTAGCGCGGATTCGTGAGGTTCGTAGCAATGCGCGGGACGGGCGGGCAGTCACTTCGGCAACTGTGAATCGCGCCTTGACTACCCTCCGGCTGATGTTCAACCACGCAGCGCGGGGCGGCCTCGCTGTATCGAATCCCACCACAGGAGTTACTTGGTTCGATGAAGGTCCTGGGCGGATGAGGATTATTACCTTCGAGGAGGAGATGGCGTACCTCCAGGCGGCCAGCCAGCCGTTGCGCGACATCGCCCGTATCATGCTCGACACCGGCATGCGACCAGAGGAAGTCTTTCGGATCGAGTTTGCCAACCTAAACTTCGACCGGTGGACTATCTTTAACCCATTAGGGAAGACCCCGGCGGCGAAAAGGACGGTTCCCATGACCGAGGAGGTTTGGAATCTCCTGAAGAGTCGGGCAATTGCGGTGAAGGGGCGGTACGTCTTCCCTTCCCCCAAGAACCCCGATACGCCGATTAAGGGGGTGCGGAAGGGGCATGACAAGTCGGTGGCCAGGGCACGTATCGAGGACCACTTTAAGCTATACGACCTCCGCCATACCTACGCTACTCGCGCCGTAATGGGGGGCGTTGACCTCCCCACACTCGCTGCACTCTTGGGACACACCAGCATCTCGATGACCATGCGCTACGTCCACCCGGCAGAGGAGCACAAGCGTGAGGCAGTCGGGAAACTGGAGAATTTCAAATTTGCTGAAGCCAGGAAACTTGCAGAAAGAGTAAGGGGGTCACTACAGTTTCCGCTACAATAGGGATATGACGGTGATGAGGAACTCTTACAAACTGTTGAAAAGAATGGTGACCCAGCCCGGATTCGAACCGGGGACCTACTGCTTAGGAGGCAGTCGCTCTATCCAGCTGAGCTACTGGGCCGCTTACCTCCATCCTACCACCGCTCCCTTTCCCGGTACAGGCAGGAAGCAGGCCCCCGCCGGAAGCAGGTGCCGCCCTCCGCCCATAAGTGGTAAAATGGGTGGAGGCTATCCGATTTGGTATCCATCGCCCGCAAGAATCTTTTCCACGACAAGATACGCTTCTTTGTCGCCATCGCCGGCATCCAGTTTTCGGTCCTTCTGATTACGATTCAATTCGGGGTCTTCCTACGCTTTCTCACCAACGCATCGGTATTGATCGACCACTCCGGCGCGGACCTGTGGATTACGGCAAAAAACCTGCAGAACTTCGACTTCGGCCGTCCCTTTTCGGAGAAGAAGGTCTACCTTGCGCGCGAGGTGCCGGGCGTCCTGTGGGCGGAAAAGTACCTCATGGCGTTCTGTTACTGGAAGACGCCCTCCGGCAGCCAGGAGAGCGTTCAGGTGGTGGGCTTCAATCCGCAGACGATGGTCGGAGCCCCCTGGGATATCGTCGAGGGGAACATTGAAGATGTGAAGAAACCCATGGCTGTCTTCTACGATCAGGCCGAGGCGGACCGGCTGGGGCGGATTCCGATAGGTGGCGAGACAGAGATCAATAATCGACGGGTCCGTGTCGCGGGCATCACCCGGGGAGCGAAATCCTTCATTCAGGCCGCCTACATTTTCACCTCCTACAAGAACGCCGCCAACCTGGCATTTTTCAGCCGCGGCAACACCGTCTATATCCTGGCGAAGGTCACTCCCGGCTATGACGTGGAAGCCGTGAAGCAGAGGCTCAAAGAGGTCGTCAAGGATGTGGACGTCTATACCACCCGGGAGTTCAGCAATAAGACCCGCGCTTACTGGATGATCAATACCGGCGCGGGGATCGCGCTTCTGAGCGTGGCCATCATGGGCCTGTTCATCGGCACCATCATCGTCGGCCAGACGATCTATGCCTCTACGACCGAGCACCTGAAAGAGTTTGGGACGCTCAAAGCCATCGGCGCCTCGAACCGCGACATCTACAAGATCATCATCCAGCAAGCCCTGATCAATTCGGTCATCGGCTTCGTCCTCGGGATGCTCACCACCTACGGCGTCGCTCAACTGATGAAGATAGGAAAACTCGAGGTCTTATTGACCGGGCCGATTCTGGTGGGAATCTTCCTCATTACGGTGCTGATGTGCCTGTTTTCGTCGATTCTTTCCATCTACAAGGTGATGCAAATCGACCCGGCGCTGATCTTTAAGTCGTAGTGGAAATTCAAATAGAGAAAAGTCCCTGGCAACCGCAGCAACAGTGAGTACCAACGGAAAAAACGTAATCGATCTGGAAAACGTCTCCAAGGTCTACGGCCACGGCGAGTCGGCCGTGCACGCCGTCGACCGGGTGTCGCTGAAATTGGACCCCGGCAAATTGTTCATCCTGATGGGCCCCTCGGGCAGCGGCAAGACCACGCTCCTGATGCTGATGGGGTGCCTGCTGAAACCTTCCTCGGGCAGCGTACACCTGTTCGACCATGAGATCAGCTCCATGAGCGAACAGGAGCTTCCCGCGGTTCGTCTGGAACGCATCGGTTTCGTCTTCCAGGGCTTCAACCTTTTCCCGGCGCTGACAGCCGAGGAAAACGTCGAAGCCACCTTGAACCTGAAAGGCTATCGCGGAGAGGATGCCCGCCGCCGGGCGCGAGACCTGCTCGACCGAGTGGACATGGGAAAGCGGCTCACCCATTTGCCGGAAGATTTGAGCGGCGGCGAGAAGCAGCGCGTGGCGCTGGCCCGGGCGCTTGCGGGCGACCCGCCCATCCTGCTGGCCGACGAGCCGACCGGGATGCTCGATTCAAAGACCGGCCGCAAAATCGTCGAAATCCTCCACGATCTGGCTCACCGGGAAAAGCGGCTGGTTTTTATGGTCAGTCACGACACGCGCATTTTGCACCTGGCGGATAAAACCTTTTATATGGATGACGGCCGCCTGAATTCGGAGCACCCATGACACCCTCCCGAGGGAAACTCATTCTGATGGCCGGGGTGGGAGTCATCGTCATTGTGCCGATGGTCTTCTGGCTGGTCGCCTCGCGCGGAGATCCACGCGCCTCCTTTACCGAGGAGTTCGAGGTCCGTCGGGGCGTCATCGATTCCCACATCTCCGCCAGGGGCCGCGTCGAGGGACTCCACTCGCAGGAGATCAAACTGGCGGCGCGCACCTTCGGGCGCATCCTGGAGGTTCGCGTCTCCGACGGTGACCCGGTGAAGAAGGACCAGGTGGTCGCCGTGCTCGAGAATGAAGACAGCAAGGCCCGCGTGGAGCAGGCCCGCGCTCAACGGGTCCGAGCCCGGGCGGTGCTCGAACGGCTGCTCAAGGGCGCCCGTCCCGAGGAGCGTGAAGCCCGACGGGCGGAAATGGTCGAGGCCCAGGCGCTTGCCGAAAATG
>JAPUME010000216.1 GCA_027294185.1 Acidobacteriota bacterium
CAAGGCCATTCTGAAGGCTGCCGGCTGCGGAATGAAAGACGTAGTACGCGTGGGAGTCTATCTGAGCGACATGGGAGACTTTGCCGCCATGAATGAGATTTATGCGCGACATTTTCTGGGAAATCCCCCCGCCCGCTCCACCATCGGAGTCGAATTGGCGGCAGGACTCAAGGTGGAAATCGATTGCGTGGCGAAACTGCCGGACAAACGGGCTTCCAGGAAGATCCCAAAAGGCAGGAAGAAGGCAAAGGCGAAAGCGAAAAAGAGGACTCGCCGAAAATAGGCTCCGAGCTTCTGGTTTTCAGTTCCACGATAAAGATAAAAGATAGAAGCGACAGGACGGGCCCGGGGTCATGCTGAGCCCGCAGCAACCTGGCATAGGAGGGAGGTTCGCACCCGATGCACTATCGAGAGCTTGACACGCCGGCGCTATTTGTCGATCTGGACATCCTGGGAAGGAATCTGGACACCATGGCGCGGTATTGCGAGAAGCATACCCTCGGCCTGCGCCCGCACACCAAGACCCACAAAATGCTGGAAGTGGCCCGGATGCAGCTTGCCCACGGCGCCATAGGATTGACGGTAGCCAAGGTGGGGGAGGCGGAGGTGATGTCGGCCTCCGGCGCCACCGAAATCCTGATTGCCTATCCCGTCTTTGGCGAAAAAAAGTCCGAACGGCTGGCTCGACTGGCCGGCGAGAGAAAAATCCTGGTCTCGATTGATTCGGAAGTGACCGCCCGGGGGCTTTCAAAAGTATTGTCCCATCAAGGAGTCTCCCTCGGCGTTCTGGTGGAAGTCGACGTAGGCGTGGGCCGGTGCGGGCTTCCCCCGGGTCCGAAAGCGGTGGCACTCGCACGGGAGATCGACCGCCTGCCGGGTCTCGAATTTCGCGGTTTGATGACCTTCTTCGGAAACGTCTGGGGGAGCCTCGAGGAGCGCGAAAAGGCCCTCGGGGAAGTCACCTCACAGTTGGAGCAGGCCTGCGAGGCGTTTCGCCGTGAGAAAATCCCGCTGGAAATCGTCTCCGGCGGCTCGACCCCTTCTGCGCCTCTTACCCACGGTGTCAAAGACCTGACCGAGATTCGGCCCGGGACCTACGTGTTCAATGATATGAACACCTATCATCAGGGCTCCTGTCGGCTCGATGATTGCGCGGCTCGGGTGGTGGCAACCGTAGTCTCCACCGCAGTTCCGGGACAGGTCATTCTCGACGCCGGGTCGAAAACCCTCACCAGCGACCCGCTGGGGGCAGGTCCGGCGACCGGGCACGGGTTGGTAGTCGAAGCTCCCCATTCCCAGCTTTTCAAGCTGAACGAAGAGCACGGCTACCTTCGCCTCTCCCCCGAAGACCCCGCCTTCAAAGTGGGTGATACCGTAACGGTGATTCCCAACCACGTCTGCCCCTGCGTCAATCTGCACGATGAGGTCTTCACGGTTCGGAATGAGGAAGTGGTCGGCTCGTGGCAGGTGGCGGCACGGGGTAAGGTCCGCTAAGAACCCTTCCTTGAATCACAAGCGGAAACCCGGCGTCACGGAACTCAATCATTCCCTGGCGGCACCGGCGTCCGAACGGTGGGCTCAAAAATCACAATCGAGACGGCTGTGCCACTGGCGTTGTTCGCTTTTCTCCCGAACGCAACGCTAGGGGATATCTTCCAGCGGAATCATTACGTGCTTGATCCTTTTACGCCGCCAGGTATAGGTGGTATGGACATTGCCGTCTGAGGTTTGAATGACGGCCGGGTAGGAGTACTCGCCGGGTTCGGATTCGAGCCTCAGAAATGGGTTCCAGGTGTCGCCGCCGTCATTCGATACGGCTACGTTCAGCGGCGAACGCCCCCTCTCCGAATGATTGTAAACCAGGACGATGCGGCCGTCCTTCAGGGCGACGGCGTCAATCCCGGCGTTGGGATTCGGAAGATCCGTCGGCCGCGCCTCGGTCCATGTCCTGCCCTCATCGGAAGAATCTGCGTAACAGATCCGCCCGATCCGCCGCGTCGAGCGCACAAACATGCGGATTCGCCCATCGGCCAGGGGCACAAGCGTCGGCTGAATGATTCCCCTCGCGACTCCCGACCGAACGATGGGACCGTGCCTGGTCCATGTCTTTCCGTTGTTCTCGCTTCGTTCCACCCAGCAGGTCCAGGCGCGATGGCTTTCAACCGAAGTCCCGGCCAGAATCGTGCCGTCAGAAAGGATCAGAGGCTTGTTCTTGATGGGACCGTAGAGACCCGCGGGAAGATAACGGACCGGGGACCAGGTGCGCCCTTCGTCGGGGCTGGTGCGGAGGGCGCCGGTCCAGGTTTGGGGGCTGGGACCGAACTTGTAGGAGAGCCAAACCTCGCCGTCCGGATTGCGGAACAACACCGGGTTGTAGCAGGCCACTTCGGGCTCCTGCGCCACTTCGACAGGCTCCGACCATTTTCCATTGCTCCGCCGCGATGTCCAAATACCGACATCTGGATTCCCCTCGCGGGTTCCACCAAACCAGGCGGAAAGAATATCTCCCCCGTCGACCTCGACCAGGGTGGAGGCATGACAGGAGAGGAAGGGTGCCTGGGTAAAAACGAATTCGCTCCGCATTTCACCTCGGGCGACCGACAGGCCGAGCCCTATCGCCAACGCTGAAACAACTCCAAGAGTGCGTATCATAAAATCTCCGGTTCGCAACAGATACTCTCACCCAGCGCCACTTTCAAGGGGAAATTCAATTTTCCAGGAATAGGAGCAAGTAGGCGCACGACAGCAGAGCCGACTGGTGGTATGATAACCTCACTGGCCACACGCCCTTTCAACGGATTCGATGGAGTAATATTAAAAAATGCCCGAACCAGGCGGCGGAATCAATAGGCGGCGATCAGACCGAATCTCGGTCTCCCTGC
>JAPUME010000217.1 GCA_027294185.1 Acidobacteriota bacterium
GCCGGAACCAGCACCACTGCGCACAGGGCCAGGACGAATGCGGCGCAAACAGAAAGCTTCCAGAGGATGCGGCCGTTGGCGCGGGAAAAGATCTTGTCGAAACGGCCTCTCTGGTGAAAGGCATAGGCCCCACATAAGATGCAGGTGCTGATCCAGGTCATGGGTTCGGAGGCCAGAAATTGCACAGCAGAGACGGCGATCAACGCAATCCAGCTCCGGCGCGTATCGCGCTTGAGAGCGCGGTCGGTCAGGGCCAGCGCCCAGGGAATCCAGGCTGCGGCTGCTGCGTGGTTGTAGAAGTTTCCGAGCGAGAGCACCGGCCCGCTGAAAGTGAAGATAAACGCCGCAAAAAAAGCCGCCCATCGACTCTGCTCCCACCTGCGGGCGAGCCAGTAGGTTCCTACCGCTGCCAGGCAGAAATGCAGAACGTAGTGGAGCTTGTAAGCGTAAGCCGCCGACATGCCAACAACGGCGAAAAGTGTGGTGGGATAGAAAAATAGGTAACTAGGATTTACCAGCAGCGGTTCCCCGTAGCTCAGGTAAGGATTCCAGAAGGGAAGGAATCCCGCACGCAGTGCTTCGTAAATGAATTTTACGTGGGGATAGCTGTAGTGAAAGACGTCCCGGTAATAGAACATGTCGGAGGTAAAAAGCGCCCTCCAGAACAGAGCGGCAAGCGATGCCACCAGGACGGCCGGGCCCAGGTACATTTTCCACTGAAGCTTTGTGGTAATGACGTTTTCCTCGCTTTCTGAAAAGTGCGGGATTTTCTAGTACTTCTGAAAAAGTCGGCCCCACTCGCCCTGGAGAGCTTTTCGTACCCGCCGCCGCCCGATGAAAGGGTACCAGTAGACGTCGTGGTAGAGAAGGGAAGCCAGGTAGGACCAGGGAACCAGGGCCGTGCGCAAAAGTATTTTCTCCAGGGGCTTCAGCGGTCCCCAATAGATCTGTTTCTGTCCCCAACTGGCGAAAGTATTTCCATGACCGTTGAAGTGGAAATTTACACCGGAGACATCGTCACCCACGATTTCGATTTCGCGCGGGTCTCCGCAGCCGAGTCCCCGCTCGTGAGCAAGACGAATGAACTTGATCGACAGCGGATCGAAGCCCATAAGCTTCGCCGCTATTGCATCAATCGCCACCTGATCGGCGCCGGCCAGGATGAGGTTCTTCTCGTGGGGCACCATGCAGCGCGGCCCCGGCCCGTCTCCGGCGAAGGTTCCGTCCATGACAGCAAAGATGCCGGGGTGAATCTCCTTTTGAATTGCCAGAAGGTCGACCAGTGTTTCGTGGATGACGCTGTGCGTCCAGTGCCGCTTCTCGAAGAGCAGCCCGCCGAAGGCGTTTTTCATCGCCCCGGTGATGGTGGTGAAGACGTGCGTCTTCATCGTGGGCAGATGGAGGATGTTTGAGCCGATCAGGCGCTTCGGGATGCGAATCCCTTCGGGGAACATCCCGTCGAGCACGAGCATCGGCGCCTTGGGCTCGTAGCGGATCCACTCTTCCGATTTCTCATAGAGATGGATGTTCCGCAGGCCGAACTTTTCAAGCACCGGCTTGTGTTTGTTCGTCTTTTCGCCGTATTTGGCGCTGACGACCACGGTGCGGTTGTGGCAGCCGTAAATTTTGTCGCGGTCGTAGCCGTCGTCAAGCAAGGTCTCGATGACGCCTTCCAGTTGCCAGGGCGTGGTGGAGCAGGCGGGATAGAAAAAGTGCCAGGAAATGTTGATCTTCAAGGCCGTCTCGGCCGTCTTCGAAAGCTGGCTCTGGTAGTCGGCAAGGCGCATCAGGCGCTTGTAGTCATCCTGAACGTTATCCGGAGTCGTGCGGAGGACTGCGACGCGACTACGATTCATGCGGACCTCTTCGGCCTTCCGTGTGGGCTTCTCTGCAATGGAGTCACCCTTTGGTTCCGGTGGGCGAACCCTGCGGTCCCGGAAGGATAAACCGCGAACGATTATCCCATTCCTACGGTTTCTGTTCCAAATTTTCCTGACACCCGGCGAATTATTTTTTCCTAAGCTTCCGGAGGCTTCAAGCTCCTCGTGAGCCTAATGCTTTCAAAGGTTTCGCCGATAGAGGGTTCGGGGTAGAATGAATACCCTCCGGAGAGGTGGCGAAATGATACGAGGTCGGAACCTTCTATTTACTATGGTGGTATGGGGCCTTGCTACAGGCTCCCTTTACGCGAATGGCAAGGGCAGTCCTCTGCGCGCTGAGATTGAGGTCTATTCAGGCGGTTTGTTAAGTGATAACGTCGGGGCAGCGTTCGATTCCATCGGCAAAGGGGCCTATGGGGCTCGCTTCGGGCTGGGCTTCACACGTTTCCTAAACTTTGACCTGAACTATGCCTTCAGCGATCAGAAGAGCTTTCTGGTGGCCGACACGGGAACCGGTCTGGCTGAGGTTCGGACCGGCAACTGGCACTTTGGTGCGGTGAATTCGTCATTCCATCTGGTTCAACGCAAGCGAGTGACCTTTTATATTTCCCCCGGCGTGGGATTCACCCGGACCGGCGGACGGAACATCTCCGTGGTCGAGTTGGCCGGGGCCGATTCCGCGCGGCTTCCTGCCTACACGCTGCCGAGCTTCAACCTGGGTGTGGGAATTAAGATCTATCCCTGGAAGCATGTCGGGTTCCGCATCGATGCGAGGGACATTCTCACCTTCAGCGGCGACGGCAATTTGAATCCGGAAGATGTCCTGAATATCGGCGGGACTCTCCTCAGCGATCCGGGGCAGTTTTTT
>JAPUME010000218.1 GCA_027294185.1 Acidobacteriota bacterium
GGCGAAGTAACTCGTCAAGAGTCCGAAAGCCAGAGTGGCCAGGAGCCCTATGTTCATCCAGGTTCCCGCCCGGTGTTCCTCCATTAACGATTTACGATTGAGGAGCAGAAGGATCGCCACGACGACGACGGGCAAAATGCAGGCCTGAAATCCCTGTGAAAAAACCATCATGGCCGGAGGCCGCCTCTCCATGAACTGCATCCCGAAGCCGAAGAGGATTCCCACCAGTCCCAGAATGCGAAAGAGCGGGGAGCGGATATTTCTCGGCCGTCCCGTGAAGTCGGCGATCAGCCAGGGAGCGATCAGAACGATGGGGAAGACGGTGGAAATGCCGGCGCTGGCCACGCCGACGATCAGGATGAAGGCGGCTGCCTTTCCGCCCAACGGCTCCATCATCCCGATCATGTCCACCGTGTCTCGTACCGAGGTGCCGCGTGTAAAGAGCGTGCCTGCGGCGACGGCCATGATCGCGGCGCTCAAGAACAGCATCATGGAGGAGGAGACGACGGCGTCCCGCTGCGCCTGCTTGAGGTCGCCCGCACCCCAGCCCTTTTCGCTCACCACCACCGAGCGCATGATGAACACCGCCGCCGAGCAGGTGGTTCCCGCAATGGCGGCGATCAAACCCAGTCCGCCGGCTTTTTCCGGCAGGCCCGGAATCAGACCTTCTGCGATCACGGACATCTCCGGGCGGACCATGAAGAAGACCGTTACGAAACTCAGCCCCATCAGAATGACAAAAACCATGAGTATTTTTTCGAAGAGCTGATAACGGCCGTACCAGAACAATCCATAGAGTCCGATGACCAGGGCGAAAGTAATCGGCAGGGTCCCCCAGCCTTCGCTGCCGAACAGCAGTCGCGTGCCTTCCCGGATCAGGTCGGCGACGATGCCCATGATGCCCATCAGGGACATCAACTCGCCCAGGATGAGCGCGATCATCAGGTAGAGAGCGATCAGCCATCCGCCGCGGATCTCGGTCCGGATACCGCGAAGCGAGGTTTTGCCGGTGACGAGGCTATAACGGTCGTAGGCGACAAGCATGATGTAGGTAAACAGGCAGGCGATCACCAGGACCCAGAACAGTTTCATGCCGTGCTCGGCGCCGGTGGTGGCCATGGTCGTGATGCTGCCCGTGCCGATGTTGTAGCCGATCAGGAAGAGGCCCGGACCGAACGAGGCGAGCACGAGGAAAAGTTTTCCGACACCCGTTTTTTTCTTCGCGGATTCAGCTTGCACACGATCTCCTGGACAAAGTTTGGCGATTGCCTAAGACTTATACCCGATTCTGCTATGTTCCGAAAAGAAAAAACCGCTTCAGAACAACTCGTTCCGCCGCTTCTTTTTCAACTGCTCGACGATCCTGCCGACCTCCTGTGAGCGGTCCCGACGGCAGATGAGCAAGGCATCGGGAGTATCGACCACAATCAGGTCTTCGATTCCAATCGTGGCGACGAACTTCCCTTCGATGGATAAGGAAATGTAGTTACCCCTGGAGTCCAGGCTCAGATGCGAGGCGGGAAGGGCGTTGCCCCGGCGATCTTTTGGCCGGGTTTCGTACACCGCCGCCCAGCTTCCCACGTCGCTCCAACCGAGATCGCGAGGTATGGCATAGACGCGCGGCGCTTTCTCCATGACCCCGTAATCGACCGAGATTTTCTTGAGCCGGGGATAGATTCGCGCCAGAAGATTCCTGCCCGCGGGCTTTCCCCATCGACCGTCAATTTGGTCCAGCGCATTGGCCGTCGAGGGCAGGAACCGTGCCAGGTTTTTGAGAAACGTCGAAGCCCGCCACACGAACATTCCTGCGTTCCATGCATATCGGCCCGAGGCCAGAAAGCGTTTGGCCGTTTTCAGGTCGGGCTTTTCGGTGAAGCGCTCCACCACTCGGACGTCCTTGCCGTAGGGGCTCGCGCCGGATGGTGAAAGTTTCAAGTACCCGAAACCGGTCTCGGGCTGAGAGGGAGGGATTCCCAGCAACACCGAGTTGCCTTCCGTCGCCGCCACGCGGCAGGCGGTGCGAATGGCCTGATGGAACGCCCGGACCTTCCCGATCAAATGATCGGAGGGCAGGACGACCATTATGGCTTTGGGGTTGGTGCGAATCAGCTCATGCGCGGCCAGCGCGATGGCCGCCGCGGTGTTGCGCTGTGCCGGCTCGGCGAGAATCTGTCGGCGTTCCAACTGCGGAAGCTGTTTGCGAACCGCCCGCACCTGTTTCTCGTAGGTGACGATCAGGATATTGCGGCGGAGTATCAATCCGTCGAGTCTCTTTACGGTCTGTTGAAGCAGCGATTCGCGGCCCAGAATGGTCAGGAACTGCTTGGGCCGGTCTCGACGGCTGAGGGGCCAAAAGCGCGTCCCCTGACCCCCGGCCAGAATAACGGCGTGGATGTTTTCCTTCGGAGGGTTTTTCGGTTTCACAGTGAATAAACCACCGAGCGGATTTGGGACTCGCTCACTCCGCGGGCCCGGAGCGGTTCGACGAAATCCTTTTCGAGGTCCGGAACGTAGTAGCGTAGCATTTCACAGCGACCTTCGGGCATCAAGCGGCCCTCCGACATGCGCGGCGGCACCAGCCAGGTCTGGCCGGTGGCGAAGGGCAAGGGCCCGTTCGCCGTATGGAATTGTCCCTGCCCGCCCAGAAAAGTCAGGATTTCCACGCGCCTTTCCTCCGCAACGAGGGGCGCCTCCTTTTCGCAGGTCAGGTGCTCCACCCCAAAGTGCCGGCAGGCGACGAGGTAACGTCTGGAGCCGAAGGGCTCGGGAAAACGAAGCTCAGGCGTTGCGCCGGAACGCGGCAGGTCGAAGCGCATCACCGCCATGGCCTTTTCAAGGTGAAGCGGGCGCGGCTGGCCGTCGATTCCCACGCGACCGAAATCATCCAGCCGGTAAGTGATATCGGAGTTCTGTTCCACCTCGAACAACACCAGCGCAGGACCGATGGCGTGCAGCCGCCCCGGTGCGACCATAAAAGCTTCTCCTGGGTTGGGGCGGAGTTCGGGGATCAGGCTTTTCAGCGTCCCGGCCCGCGCGGCGGATTGCAACTGCTCGGGCGTGGCCCCGTCCTTCATTCCATATAGAATCCGGCCCTGAGGCGGGCAGTGGATGAAGTACCACATCTCCGCTTTGCCCGGAGTGTCGGGCTCATGCGCCTTCGCGTATTCGTCGTCCGGGTGAACCTGTAGCGAGAGCCAGTCATCGGTCAGGATATATTTGGCGAGGATGGGGAAGCGCGGTTGCTGCCATGCGGTGCCGCACAAATCGCTTCCCAGTTCGCGTGTGGCGTCGGCCAGGGTCTTTCCCTTGAGCGGGCCGTCGGCAAATTTCGACTCGCCGTCGGTCATCCAGATTTCGCCCAGCTTCCGGTCGCCCTCCGGAAATCGGGGAAGGGAAGGGTGGGAATCCTTCCTCCCCCAGATTTTCTCCTTGAAGACGGGTTCGAGGCGCAGGGGAACGGTAGGCGGGGTCACGCGAGTCCTCACGACCGGCTGAAAAAGTCGCGTAGCCTTTTAAGGCCTTCGTCGATCAGCTCCTGGGAAGTGGCATAGGAGATGCGCACGTGGGCATCGGTGCCGAAGGCCTGTCCGGGGACCACGGCGACGTGAGCCTCTTCGAGGAGTTTTTGCGAAAGCGCCAGTGTGTCGGCGCCGTTTTTCGGGCCCAGATGCGCTCCGATGTTGGGATAGGCATAGAAAGCGCCCTGCGGCATGTTGCAGCTTACGCCAGGAATCGCGCGCAGCCCTTGAACGATCTTGTCCCGACGCTTACGGTACTCCGCGAGCATCGCTCCCACTGCGTCCTGTGGGCCGAGAAGCGCCTCGACGGCCGCCTTCTGGGCGATGGAATTGGGATTCGAGGTCGAATGGCTCTGGAGATTCAAGATGTGAGAGATGAGCTTGGGTTGCCCCATGACGAAGCCCACGCGCCATCCTGTCATCGCGTAGGTCTTCGACAGGGAGCCGACCAGCACCAGATTCTCCCGGTCGCCCGAAGCGCCGAGTGAAAACGGCGTGGCACCCTCATAGAGGAACCGGCAATAACACTCATCGGAGAGCAGCACCACGTTCCGTTTCTTCGCCAGAGCCAGGAGCTTTTCCATTTCCGTGGGCTCGACGACAGCCCCGGTCGGGTTGTTCGGAGAGTTGACGATGATGAGTCTTGTTTTGGGCGTCAGGGCACGCTCGACCTGGTCCGCCGTCAAAACGAAGCCGTTGCTTTCGGCGGCCTCCACCAGCACGCATTTTCCGCCCGCGTAGTGGATGATGTCCTGAAAAGAGACCCAGAAGGGTGAGGGAAGAATCACCTCATCGCCGTTTTCGATGAGCGCCGAGACGGCTTCAAAGATGGCGTGTTTGCCGCCCACCGTCACCAGGCATTCTTCCACCTTGTAGTTGCTGTTGAAGTCCTGCGCGTGCCGCTTGATGAGGGCTTCCCTCAGCTCGCGCGTGCCGCCGCTCGGCGTGTACTTGGTGAAGTTGGCATCGAGCGCCCGGACAGCGGCCTGCTTGATGTTGTCCGGCGTGGGGAAGTCCGGTTCGCCGGCGCCGAAATCGAGCACGTCGACGCCTTCCGCTTTCAATTTTTGCGCTTTCTGCAACACGACCATCGTCGATGAGGTCGTGATCCGTCCAATGCGTTGGCTGAATCGCACTAACTTCCTCCCGTAACTGATGAAATCTTCTGACGCAATTTTTCCTCTACAAGCGGCGGGACTAAATCCTTGACCGAGCCGCCGTATTCGGCAATCTCTTTGACCAGACGCGAGCTGACATAGAGGTACGATTCAGCCGGCATCAGGAACACGGTTTCCACCTGTGGTTCGAGCTTATGATTCATCAGGGCCATCTGCAACTCGTATTCGAAGTCGGAAAAGGCGCGTATGCCGCGCAGCACCGCCGTGGCATTTTTCTGCGCCGCGTAGCTGACCAGCAAGCCCCTGAAAGTCTCAACCGAGACCTTCGGGATGCCGCGCGTTACCGCCTCCAGCATCTCCACCCGCTCGGCCACCGTGAACAGGGCATTTTTGTCCGGATTGGTCAGAACGCCCACCGTGAGATGGTCGAAAAGCCTGCTGCCGCGCTCGATCAAGTCCAGATGGCCGAGCGTCAGCGGGTCAAAGCTTCCCGGATAGATGGCTGTCCTTTTGCCCATGTCATTTCGCGATGAATGGAGTCTTCGGCG
>JAPUME010000219.1 GCA_027294185.1 Acidobacteriota bacterium
TCGGAAGCTCGCGAGGTTGGCGAAGAAGCCCTGACCCTCCTCTACAATCTGGATTATGGGTCGGCTATCTCAAGCTATCGTCGAATCAGCGAACAAGACCCTGACCAACCCATGCCCCATAACTTTCTTGCCTACAGTTACCTGTTGCAGGAGATGGACCGTCTGGGCGATCTCGAACGCTCCATCTGCTCGGAGAGCAAAAGCACCCTCAAGGCACCTTCGCCCATCCCCAATCCCGCCTTTGTGGAACGTTTCGAAAGCCAGGTAAACCAAGCCATGGCCGCTGCCGATCGCAGGCTTCGAGGAAATCCTCAAGACGTTGAAGCCCTCTACGAAATGGGTGTGGCGCACATGCTGAGAGCTTTTTACACTTTTCGGATTCGAAAGAAGGCGCTCGAAGGGCTGAATCATGCCCGCAAGGCGCAGCGTTTCTGCCGCCGCAGCGTCAAGATCGATCCCTACTTCTACGACGCTTACCTGGTGACCGGGCTCTATGACTACGCCCTGGGGAGCTTGCCGGCATTCGCGAGATTTCTCCTGTTATTCAAGGGAACGAGGGGGAACAAGAAAATGGGCCTGGTGGAGGTCCGGGCGGCCGCCGCTCACGGAACTCGAGATACCACAGCGAGCAAGATCATTCTGGGTATCCTCCTGGGCCGGGAGAAAGAATGGGATTCGGTGAGGGAAATTGTTGCGGGACTTGAGAGACGCTACCCTCGAAATTACTATCTGCCTCTTTTGCTGGCAGCCGCTTGGGAAAAACAAGGGAAGACCGAAGAGGCCCTGGCCGCCTACGAATCTGTCCTGGACAGGATAGGAGATTCCGCATCCGGCTTTGAGCGGGCTCCGGCATCACGGATTCGCTATCAGGCCGCGGTGCTGCTTCTAAGAGATGGGGGAAAAGAGCGTTCCCTAACCTACCTTGACCGCATTATTGACGAGCCGGAAGCCCCGAACATGTTGAAGAAGCTGGCCCGAATGCGGCGAGGGACAATCCTTGCTCCTGTCGCGGCTCGTGAGTTGAGCGGAGGGTCCTAGGCGGAAAAGTACCTGCGAGAAGGCGAACAACCCATCGGTAAAAGAAGGAAACGATTCGACGATCCGGCAGGCGCTGGGAGAGGCTAGCGGAAATCGCGGCGGAGGAGTTCGGCGATTTCCAGGCCCAGGCGCTGGGCCTCGGCGCGCTCCGCCGGAGGCAGGGAGATGGCGGCCACCTTTGCGTGTCCTCCACCGCCGTGGCGCTCGCAGATGGTGGCCAGGTTTCTGGTCTTGCGGGTCGGGTTCCAGGGGTTGGTTCCCACGGCGATTTTGGCGCGGTCCTTTGAAACACTGACTCCGACGCAGTAAACCGCCTGGGGAAACAGGTAGTAAGGAATGAATTTGTTGTAGGTCTCGAGACTTTCCTCCGAAATGTCGAAGTAGACTACACGGGAATCCAGGGCCGCCCGGGAGCGCAAAATTTCCGCCGCCCTCTGGTGTTCCGCGAAGAGTTGGTCGAAGCTCTCTGCAATGTAAGGTAATGCGGCCACCTCACTTAAGGACCGAAAAGTAAGCTCGCGAATCAGCCTGGGTATGACTTCTGGTGAGGGCGACGCCTCAATGACCAGCCCCAGCCGGATGGCGGGTTCCTTCATCTCCACAGCGCTCTTGGCGTCCGGGTATTGTGCGCCGTCGATAATATCGGCCCAGTGAATCAGTTCTTTGAGGCTTTCGGTTTGAAACCCGAATTGGGTCTCGCCGATATGGGCAATCCAGCCGGCGCAGGAGCGGTACGTCGGGTCGTAAAACTTGCGTCCCCCCGTGTATTTCTTGAAATGCTCGGCATCCTCTTCCGTCAAGAATGCGCTCTGGTGATGGTCAAACCACCACGTAAGCTGTGGTGAGGAAGAGTATTTGAAATCCACGATCGCGTTCTCTTCACCGTCAAAAAGACCTTCGTCGAACAGCTGCCCGGCGCGGTGTGCGAGGCCCGTGTAGTGGAACTCCGCCTTCTGGCTGATCCTCTCCAGAAAGAGACGGGAGAAGACCGCCGCCGACGCGGTGCCGTCAAAGCATTGGTTGTGAAAACAGACACGAACTTTCATATCAGTCGATAAACCACTTTCCCTGTCTATCCTCTAAGATCGGCTCCAATACCCGCAAGGTTGATCCCGGGCCAGGGACTCGTCCGCGAGCGAAGCCAATAAAGATGCCCGTACCCTGTAATCATGTCAAGGGAAAACTAGGGCCGGGGTGACCACTAAGAATGAGAATCGAAGTTCCCGCCGGTACTTCAGAGGGTAAAGAAGCAGAAGCCACCGTGCCCGATGCGGCGGTTGCGATTCCCGAGCCTAGTTCACGACGAGCGTCAGGTCGAAAGTGCGCGTCACCTCGCCCGAATTTGCGGTAATGGTAAGGGTGCTTGTGCCCGGCGTCGTCGGGAAAAGCCTGGGCTCATCACTGGTTCCGCAGGAGATCGACAAAACGGCGAAGAGCAGAGTCACTCCCATAACCATCGTCGCCCGGCGAATCCCGCCACCCAGATTGAAGGCTCCGCCTCCGCGGGCTGCCAATGCCAGACCTAACATGGCGAGGAACAGTGCAGGGTACAGCGGCCAGGGATGCGGTGAACTCGGTCCCGCCGGTGGGACTACGAGGCCCGGGGCGGTAGTCGTCAGGGTTACCCTGAACGTTTCGGTGTTCGTCCCGTCCAATCCTATCGAATTGGGGACCACCGCGCAGATTGCCCCCGTGGGTTGGCCGCTGCAGGAAATAAACACCGTCCCTGAAAAACCATCCGGAGTAAGGATCAGATCATAGGTCGCCGTTCCCCCTGGCGAGACGGTTGCGCTGGTTTGGGAACCTGCATCAATCGCAAGGGAGAAATCGGTGAAAATCTTGGCTACGAAGGCGTCCACGCCGCCTCCGATGGTCCCCTGTACGGGGCTCTCGGCGGTGGGGAAGTCCATCGAAGCGGTGTCGCCCGTCACGTAGGCGAAGCCGGAGGCGTCCAGGGCGATGTTTCCCCCCTGGTCGCACCCGCCACCTCCCAGGTAGGTGGAAAAAGCCAGGGCGGCGCCGTTGGTGCTGTACCTGGTTACGAAGACATCGCAGGCGCCTGCCAGACTTGCCTGGAGTTCGTTCGCTGTGGGGAAGTCGGTCGAAGCGGTGGTCCCCGCCACGTAGGCGCTGGCGGAGGCGTCCACGGCAATGGCGATGTTCTTGTTCTCTGCGCCCGTCTCATCGTTACTGCCGCCCAGGTAGGTGGAGTATTCCAGGGCGGTGCCGTTCTGATTCAGCTTGGTTACGAAGGCGTCCACACCGCCTCCGATGGTCCCCTGTACGGGATCCAACGTGGGAAAGTCGAGCGACGAAGTGATTCCTGTCACGTAGGCGTTTCCAAAGATGTCCACGGCGATGCCCTGGCCCCGGTCCACATCGCTGCCGCCCAGGTAGGTGGAGAAAACCAGGGAGGCCCCGTCGGCGCTCAAGCTGGTGACG
>JAPUME010000022.1 GCA_027294185.1 Acidobacteriota bacterium
CGTCATGAGAAGCTACGAGGGGCGTGCCGGAAAGGATGGGCCAGCCGCGAAAAGTATCGCTTCAGGCGAGAGGATCGTCGTAGGAAAGCGGTGCACGGGCCAGCTCCGCCGCCTGGCCGTGAATCTTCCTAATGGCCTCGACGATCTGATCCAGATCGCTCCTTGTGCCAAGAAGCGTGGTCTGAGAGAAGGAGAGGGCCTCCTGGCAGAGCTTGTCGTTTTCCGGGCAATGGTTGCGTTCCTCGAGCTCGGCCAACTGCCGGGCGCTGTAGATGGAGCGGAAGGCGCGGGATTCGAGCGTGGCCTTGAGGAACGGCTCCTTGTTCAGGGGCCGATAGCCGCCCGAGCAGCGGATGCCTTCAGCGCGCATGGCCTGCAGGAATCGTCTTCGCGGCAGGCCTCCGAAGGCCTCCGAGTCGTAGCGGCACATGAAGATGTGGTAAGCGTGCCGTGTGCAGCCGTCATAGATACGCTGCGGGGTGACGCCGGGGATTTCTTTCAACAGTTGTTTTAGATAGGCGGCATTCTGCTCACGCCTGCGTGCCTGCTCTTCCAGGCGGGCCAACTGGGTCAGCAGAAGCACTCCCTGGAATTCAGTCAACCGCCGGTTGTCGCCGTTCCGCTCGTAGCTGAACCCCGGACCACGGCTGGATACGACGTTCTGATCGGCATCGACGGAATAATACCTGCCGGCGTTGTGGAAGCTCCTTGAGATTCGCATCAGTTCGGGATTGTTGGTGACGAGAGCGCCGCCCTCGGAGCAATTGAGATTCTTCGACGCCTGGAAGCTGAAGCATCCCATGTCCCCGATGGAGGCCACTTTCTTATGCCTCCATTCGGCCAGGTGCGACTGGCAGGCATCCTCAACCACGGGAATGCTGCGGGGCCGCGTAACCTTGAGAATGGTGTCCATATCCGCTACCGAGCCTCCCAGGTGGACGGGCAAAACCGCGCGAGTCCGGCCCGTGATGGCGGCTTCAATCTTGCGGGCGTCGATTTGAGAGGTCTCGCGGTCGGTATCCACGAAAACCGGCAGGGCGTGCTGCAACAGGACGACGTTGACGGTAGCGACGAAGGTATAGGGCGGGACGATCACCTCATCTCCCGGACCGACTTCCAGTGCGTTCAGGGCAGTAGCCAGGGCGCTGGTGCCGCTGGCGGTGGCCAGGACATAGCGCGCCCCGAGCTTTTCCGCCCATGACTTCTCGAATTCCGCCACGTAGCGTCCGCCCAGCCGGCTCCATCGTCTGCTTTCCAGTATCTCGCTCCAGGCTTTTCGGTCATTATTTTCGATGACGGGCCATGCGGGGAAGGGCTCGGTTCGAACCGGCTTTCCTCCCAGCAGTGCCAGGCGTTGATTGGCGGGAGTTGTCTGACCCACGAGGAAAGAAGCCGGCTTTGCGGCCAGAGACAGTCCCGCTGCTCCGGCGGATGCTCCTTTCAGAAATTTGCGTCGGGAAAGATGGTCGGCCATGGCGCCCTCGCTGGGTTGGATTCCGCTCCCGGCTCCGGGCCGATTGGTTGGGAGGGTCTCAATCGGGCCGGGCTGTTCGAACTCTACGAACCGTTCGGACCATCTCGCGGATCATTTGCATGATGGCCGCCTCAACGGAGGGGGCAAACCGGGATGGTTGGCCGTAGTATATCATGGCCCCCTCGGCCTCGTAGCCTCCCTCGCGAAGCACTCGCAGGGAGGGGATGTAGGCGAAAACGTCATTGCTGTAACCCGCTACCCAGAGGTTCTCCACGCCGAGTTCCCGCTTGAGGCGCAGGTCATAATCGACCACGACTTCACCAGCCATCGCGATGAATGTGAGGTCCGAGCCGAACTGCCAAACTTGCAGGGGATAAGGATACTCGACGGGAAGCCGGCCCTCGCGGTCGAGGATTTTGAGCATCTCCTGAGCATGGAGCCGCACGTAAGGGTTGTCGCCCTTGAGTCTTCGCTCCAGCTCGGCCCGGTCGGGCAGATTGTCAAAGGCGAGCGGTAACAACTCAAAACGGGATTTGAGCGGGCCTCGGACGGCTGTCATTGGCCCGGTAAGGGCTTTGTCAACCGCGGTGGCGAGCTCGGTGCCGTGCTCCCGGGCCCAGAGGAGGGTGCCCCGGGGATGCGGGTTCGAATCCGCCCCACAACCTGCCACGAAAAGAGCGACAGTTCCTGGGTAGCGGTGTTCCAGCCATGCCTGCGCTTCACCGGCATAATCCCCGTGAAACAGGTAGGAATCGCCGCGGATGGTCGTGTTGTGGCAGGCATAGCCGAACACGACTCCGCGCAGGCCGCCTCTCGCCCCGTCGATCACCAGAATGGGTACGCTGCGGTTTACCGGACCGCTTCGATTGACCCCACCGACATACCCATCCGGGGTCGGGACGCGGCGGTTAACCGCAAACAGGGCCTCCGTTTGTCCAAAGCTGAGGCGTGCCGGTGCGAGGGCGGCGAGAGCGTCGCCGATAACCTGAACGATTTTGTCGGCCAATTCATTTGTGTAGGTCTCGACGTCCTTTGCCTGTTCATCGGTCATCGAATAGGCAATCCTGAGCATACCGCCTACCACAGGGCCCGAGTGTGTGTGGGAGGAGTTGAATAGCAGCCGGTCTCGTGGAAGACCGAAGCGCGCTTTGGCCCGCTCAGCCACTTGCTTTGCAAGGGCTGCGGTGAAGCCCAGCAGGTCGGTCGTGACCAATACCGAGCGCTGCCCCGTGGCGTCTTCGAGCGCCAGGGCCTTGGCGTAGATCTCCTGCGCCACACCCTGGGAGGGGCCCCTCCGGGCCGCATATCCGGCCATCCAGAGCCCTCGGCGCGGCGTGATGGGAACCCGGGCCAGGCCTGCCTTCCAGGATTCACTGGCAAGGAGAGCGGATGGCAACAGCGCTCCGAGCAGTAATAGTGAACGGAAGATCCTCATTAGAGAGTCAGTAGGTTTCCCGGACAGAGAGGACACGGAACTCCTCCAGGGAATCCTTGACGACGTAAACCACCTGGTTGTTGCTTTGTGGGTCCGGGGGCTTGAGAAAGAATCCAGGTTCAACCAGGTGATGGAGGGAGTTGTGGACAATGCCTTCGGTCGCTTCGTTATCGTCGAACTTCACGCTAACCCAGAGGCCCTCAATCCGGGGGTGGGCATGAAAGAATTTGATTTCCTTGTAGTCCTTGCTCCCCTCGAAGGTCTTTACGAAGAAGAGGGCTTTCAGCGACTGGATGGACAAGGAAACGAGCTTTTTCGATTTTGCCGGTTGAAGCGTGATCTTTGCGGGAAGGGAAATGGGGTCCTCAGAGAGGAGAGCGTCCACGTCGCCGTTGGGCAGGAAATCCGTAAAGCCCTTAAGAATCTCACCTCCGCGCAGGTGAGCAACGACTTTCAACGCCGGTTTCTTCATCGACCCCCTCGGCAAGGTGAATCCGTTTGAGAAGTTCCCGACGGACGGAGGCCGGACATTCCGTTATTCCGTCGTCAGTTCTGGTCGATTCCGTACTGGCGAATCTTATAAAGCAGGGCTTTGTAGCTGATATTCAGCATTTTTGCCGCTGCCTTTCGGCTCCAATTCGTCTGTTCCAGGGCGCGTGAGATGGCCTCGGATTCGGCTTCGTCCTTCAGCCCGCGGACCAGCGACTTCAGGTCGCCAGGGCTGCCGGCGCGGGTGGTCCTGGTTTCGGTCCTGTTTTGAGGCGGGTTTCCGTTCCCTTTACCATTCCCCGAGACATCCAATTCGCTGATCGCCATCGCCTCGTCGCCCAGAATCAGGTAACGTTTCACGAAGTTTTCAAGCTCCCGCAGATTGCCCGGCCAGGGATGAGCCAAACAGGCCTCCACTATTTGGGGCGAAAGCGTCAGAGGAGGGCGAGCGTAGCGTTCGGCCATCTGGCCCATGAAATGCTTCAGCAAAAGCGGAATCTCCTCGGTGCGCTCCCGCAACGGAGGCAGGTGCAGCGTGAAAGCATTCAGGCGGTAGTATAAATCTTCCCGAAGCTTTCGGGAAGCAATCGCTTCCGGAATATCTACGTTGGTCGCGGCGAGGATTCGGACATCCACCTGCAGCGTCGTGCGACCACCCAGGCGTGAAAATTGCTGGTCCTGAAGAACATGCAGAAGCTTGGCTTGCAGATTG
>JAPUME010000220.1 GCA_027294185.1 Acidobacteriota bacterium
CCTGCATCGAGGTGGGTTCCTTTGCCTTGTTTGCTTGACACTGCGAAGGGAGAGGCGGGAGCCTGGAAAACCTCAGCCAGTCTATCCCCATGGGGGGAGGTCGAGCTTAGACCGGATTGGCAGGCGCGTTGCGACGCTGCTGGAAGCACTCCCGGCAAAACACCGGTCGACCCTGAGAAGGTCGGAAAGGTACGGTGGTTTCCCTGCCACACTGGGAACACTCGATGGTGGTTTCCACCCGATCGTGGCCCCCTCCCAAAGTCTGCTGGCGACGACCCTTGCAGGGTTTACACCGTTTGGGCTCGTTCCGGAAACCCCTATCCGCGAAAAAGACTTGCTCGCCGGCTGTAAAAACAAACTCTGCGCCGCAATCGACGCAATTCAGAACCCTGTCCCGATATTCCATGGTCTCCCCCCCCCTGTTCGGTACAGCCAAATTCGGCTCTATGTTGAGACCACTTGATAACCACACCCGACAACGATTAGTCCACAAGCCCGCACGGAACAGATTTACGTGAATCTACCACGGCTCTGTCTTGCTTTCTTCCGCAACCTTTTCCTCGCCAGCGCTTGCTTCACTCGCTTTTTTTCCCCCGGTTTCAGGAAATAAGAATGTCGCTTGACTTCCTTAATGATGTCTTCTTGTTGTACTTTGCGTTTGAAACGGCGAAGCGCGCCTTCCAAGTTTTCGCCTTCCTGAAGTCTGACTTCAGCCACTCAATTATTCGCCTCCAGTCTTTCTCTTGTTGAGGTTCGCCTGTTCTTTGCAGGTTTGAGGCACTTGTAACGGATTTGTTCCATTAAGTCAAGTCTTAATTAGGAGTTGCGCGTGATCGCTTTTTGTTTCAACCCTTTCACCAACGAATCCACCGGTTGGAAGGGTAACGAATCAGGAATAAATTCCACCAGTCGACGTTCATTTTGGCCGAAGGAATGTTCATCCACTTCGCCCCGCGTTTTGGATTACTCTTTTCGGGGTAATCTCTTTTCATAATTTCTGAAAGCCTCAGAAACCGCCCCCCTCCGGAAAATGTATGCGAGGACGGGCAGATTGGGAAAGCGTCTTTTCCCACTGAGGCGGGCGGGACGTGGTGGTGAGACTCCGCGAATAGGTCTAGTATATACGGAGCTAATCTCGGTGGTGGTGGGCGAAGAGGGGCCGTTTGAGCAACCCGAATAATTCCCTTCTTTCTATGGCCGAGCGGGGCCGGTCCCGGGCGCGGGGAACCGCTTATTTGCCGCTTGCCTGGGAGCCGATATGGGGATAGAATAATTCCATCGTGCTGAGATACGCTTATCATCGATTTACGGCCCCTCGATTTACCGCCTAATGCGGCGGTAACCCCTTTTATTTCTTTCTCTTATCCAACCGGAGGCTTGAAATGATTCTTGTATTACGTCGAGATGTTTCTGATAAAGAAATCGAAGAACTCGAAGGTAAGCTGCACGATTTCGGAACCCAGACGCGCACCATCCGCGGCGAGGAACGGTCGGTGATTGCTGTCATCGGATCTCTCCATTTCGACGTGGCCGAGTTTGAGGCCCATCCCGCCGTAGTGGAGGTGCTGCGTGTCTCGAAGCCGTACAAGATCTCATCACGGGAATCCGGATTGGCTTCCTTCTTCAAAGTTGGGGATGCGGTCGTAGGAGGCCCGAGATTCATCGTCATTGCGGGTCCCTGCTCGGTTGAAAACCGGGACATGATGCTGGAAACTGCCAGAAAACTCTCCGCCATGGGGGTCACCTGGTTACGGGGCGGGGCATTCAAGCCACGCAGCTCTCCTTATGCCTTCCAGGGAATGGGCGAGGAGGGCTTGAAAATTCTGGCCGAGGCACGCGAGCTGACCGGGATGAAGATCGTGACCGAGGTGATGACGCCCGAAAAGGTCGAGCTGGTGGCGCGCTACGCAGACGTCCTGCAGATCGGGGCCCGCAATATGCAAAATTACGATCTGCTCAAAGCCGTCGCCGAGGTGGACAAGCCCGTCCTGCTCAAGCGGGGCCTTGCCTGTTTGATCGAGGAATGGCTGATGAGCGCCGAATACATCATGGGCAAGAATCAGCGGGTCATGCTTTGTGAGCGGGGGATTCGCACCTTTGAGACCAAGACGCGGAACACGCTGGACCTCAATGCCGTTCCGGTGCTGAAGGAGTTGACGCACCTGCCGGTAATCGTTGACCCGAGCCACGGAACCGGCGTGCGGAACTACGTGCTGCCCATGTCGCTTGCGGCGCTTGGAGCCGGCGCCGATGGGTTGATGGTCGAGGCGCATCCTGACCCCGAACATGCCCTGTCGGACGGTCCGCAATCGCTGACTTTCCCGCAGTTGGAACGTCTGTTGAAGGCGCTTCAATCCATGGCGCCGGTGGTCGGGCGTGAGCTCGAACTCAGCTACAAGCGTCCCAGGGAGCCGATTGTCGTCAACGGCGAAAAAGTTCAGGCGGCCTATCAGGGGGAGCCGGGCGCCTTCAGCGAAAAGGCTTCCCGCGCATACCTGGGCGAGGTGGAAGCGAAGGGGTACCCTACCTTCCGCCAGGTCTTTGAGAAGGTTGCCGCGGGGGAAGCCGGCTGTGGAGTGATCCCCATCGAAAATTCACTGACGGGCTCCATCTATCAAAATTATGATTTACTGCTCGAATTCGACGTGGTGGTCACGGGTGAGGTCAAACTCCGAATTTCGCACAACCTCATCACTCACCGGGGCGTAAAACTCGACGAGATCAAGAAGGTTTATGTCCACCCGCAGGCCGCCGGGCAGTGCGACCGCTTTCTCCGTGAACACAAGGACTGGACTCTTTATCAGACTTATGACACGGCCGGTTCGGTCAAGATGATCCGGGACGAGGGAGTCATGGACGGGGCCGCCATTGCCTCCGTGGAGGCGGCCAAAGAATACGACATGCATGTATTGACGGAATCCATCGAAGACAACCCGCAGAACTATACGCGGTTTTTTATCATTGCTGCCTCGCCCCAGGTCAATGAGAAGTGCAACAAGGTCTCGATTCTCTACACGACCAAGAATGAACCTGGGGCACTTTATTCCACCTTGAAGCTTTTTTCCGCAAAAAACCTGAATCTCTCCAAGCTGGAGTCCCGTCCTATTCCCGGACGCCCCTGGGAGTACGTCTTCTACGTCGACTTCGAGGGGAACAGCGAGGATGAGGTGGTCTCAGAGATGTTATCGTCCTTGTCGAAGCACACCGAGCGTTATAAAATTCTCGGCTGCTACCCGGCTGCCTGAACCGGCGGCCAGAGGGGATATGGTTCTCAAAACCCGGGGCACCGGCGAGGAACGACACGAAATTTGCGCTACCTGCTCATAAGCGACATTCATGGCAATCTGGAGGCCCTGGAAAAGGTCTTGAGCCTGGCCGAGGGGAAATGGGACAAGGCTCTCTGCCTGGGGGACCTGGTGGGTTATGGGCCCGACCCGAACCGAGTCATTGAAAAGGTTCGCGCACTCGACCCGGTCCTCATTCGCGGCAACCACGACAGAGCTTGCTGCGGTCAGATGGACCTGAGCGACTTCAACCAGCTGGCGAAAATGGCGAGCCTTTGGACCCAGCGGAAGCTCACGCCCGAACATCTCAAATTCTTGCAGCAGTTGCCGCAGGGGCCGCTAGTCGTGGACTGGTTTGAAATTTTCCACGGCTCCTGGCTGGACGAGGACGAATATGTCGTGAGCCCCATCGAAGCCTTGCCGAACCTGCGGGAAATGCCGTCTCAAATGGGTCTGTTTGGACATACCCACGTCATGGGCGGATTTATGCTGACGACCAGGGAAAAATTTCAATCCATCCGCACGATACCCCGAGGGAAGAAGACTTCAACGATATTTCAACTGGAGGACGGCTGTCGATATCTGGTGAACCCGGGATCGGTGGGTCAGCCGCGGGACGGCGACTGGCGCGCCGGATTCGCCCTCCTCGACGGCGAGAATCGCAGCGTGGAATACATCCGCACCACTTACGACTTGAAGAAAACTCAGCAAAAGATGATCAAGGGCGGCCTGCCGGATCTTCTGGCCAGACGGCTGGCCGTAGGACGTTGAGGAAAGTCGGGTGGTTCCCGGGGTGAGGTCATTCTGAGCGCTTGTGTCACCATTCTGAACCCGCCCGCGGCGGGCAGGGAATCTGGCGCTCGATGGCCCATTGTCGAGGAGACCGGGTAGCGCAGAAACCGTAGTCCGTATCTGCGGCATCGTTTGGGCACAAATCCGAAAGACGCGGAACCTGGAAGGTGGGTTCCCGGCACACCGGGACAGGTCCCAGGCTACCTGCTCGATGCCCCACGGTCCGGGCGAGAAGCAACGCTCGGCTCAGCATGACAAGCTCGCCGGGACTGTGGATCACCCCCTTTGTCTACACGACACTAGGCGCCTGCCACGGTCATGCCCGTGATCAGCAGCGTGGGGGAGGCAATCGAGCTCCGAAACTCAAGGTCGGTGCCCACTTCTTCGATATGCAGGAGCATGTCGTTCAGGTTTCCCGCAATCGTCACTTCCTCAACCGGATGGGTCAACTCTCCCTTTTCTATCCACAGACCCGCCGCTCCCCGGGAGTAATCACCCGTCACGATATTGGTGCCGAAACCCATGAGTTCGGTCACATAAAAACCGCGCTGCACCGAGCGGATGATATCTTCGGGCGCGGTCGTTCCCGGCTCCAGGTAGAGGTTGTTCGGCCCGACGACCGTGGGGCCGGACAGACCACGGCGCGCATTGGCCGTAGTTTTCAGCCCGAGTTTTCGTGCGCTGTAGCAGTTGAGCAGGTAGTGGGAGAGCTTTCCCTTTTCGACCAGCGGTGTGACGCGGCTCGTGACTCCTTCGTCGTCAAACGGACGAGAGCCGAATCCGCCGGGCCGCAGGGCGTCGTCGAGCAAATTGATATATTCCGGAGCCAGTTGCTTCCCCAGCTTTCCCGTCAGGAAGGAAGCGCTGCGATAGATGGCGTCACCGCGCGCTGCCTCGAAGAGATGCCCCACCAGAGAGCGTGCCGTCTCCGGATCAAAAACGATCGGCACCTGAGCGGTTTTTACCTTGCGGGCGCCCAAGCGGCGCAAGGCTCGTCGGGCAGCTTCCCGCCCCACTTTTTCCGGTTCGTCGAGTTTGGCCAGCGAACGGGCTACCGAATACCAGAAGTCGCGCTGCTTGTTACCGTTCTGCTCGGCCAGTGGTACCGCCGCCACCGAGCAGGTAGAGAATCGATAGCTGCCGAGGAACCCCAGCGAGTTCGCCAGCACTCGAGTCCCCGAGGTGGAATCGAACGATGACCCCTCGGAGTTGGTGATCTTCGGGTCAACCGCGAGCGCGGCCTCTTCGGCGCGGCGCGCAAGCTCAATCTTTTGATCCGCGCCAATCTCACTCACGTCGGGGGAATAGAGACCAAGATCAGCAACTTCTGTGGCCATCAGCTCGGCTTCCGGCATGACACCGGCCGGGTCCTCCGAGGTGATCTGTGCCATGGCTACGGTTCTTGCCACCAGGCGAGAGAGCGACTGGGAAGAGAAATCACTGGTATAGGAGCTCGCACTTCGCGTCCCCCACAACAGGCGAAGTCCCAACCCCTTTGCGGCGGATTCCTTCAGGCTTTCTACTTTGCCCAGCCGAACCGTGGTCGAGAATTCCTCCTCCTCCTGGAGCGTGACTTCAGCGCCCGAGACTCCCGATTTCATCGCCTGCTTCACGATGTCCTGGGCCAGATTTTCAAGATGTCCGTTTTCCATAGTTAAATGTCAAAAGTCAAAAGTAAAATGTCAAACGTCAAAATCCCGACTGCGGTCTAATCCGAGGCGCCAGGCATTAGCCGGCGGCGACACCGGTTCCTCCCAGGGTTAACCGGCTTATCTTGATGGTCGGCAGGCCCACGCCGACCGGAACGCTCTGCCCCTCCTTGCCGCAGGTTCCTACACCCTCATCGAGTCTCAGGTCGTTCCCGACTTCCGTGACTCGCGTCAGCGCGGTCGGGCCGTCGCCGATCAGTGTCGCGCCCCGAATCGGCTGGGTGATCTTGCCGTCTTCGATCAGGTAGGCCTCCGAGGCGGAGAAGACGAACTTTCCGTTGATGATGTCCACCTGCCCTCCGCCGAAATGGGCGGCATAGACTCCTTTCGGGACCGAAGCGATGATCTCTTCCGGGGTCGATTCGCCCGCAAGCATGTAGGTATTCGTCATGCGCGGCATGGGAATGTGAGCGTAGCTCTCACGGCGGCCGCTGCCGGTGAGGGAAGTATTCATCAAACGGCTGCTTAGTTTGTCCTGCAGGTAGCTGCGAAGAATTCCTTTTTCGATCAAAACATTATATTGAGTCGGAGTGCCTTCATCGTCCACGTTGAGCGACCCTCGACGGTTGGGGATCGTGCCGTCGTCCACCACCGTGCAGATGTCGGAAGCCACTCGCTGGCCCACTCGTCCGCTGAAGGCCGAAAGACCCTTGCGATTGAAGTCCGCCTCCAGGCCATGCCCGATGGCCTCGTGCAGGAGAATCCCGGGCCAGCCGGGACCGAGCACAACTTCCATTTCCCCTGCGGGCGCCTCTCGGGCGTCGAGTTGCACGATGGCCTGCCGGGCCGCCTCACGCGCGAAGTACTCCGGCGTTTTATCTCCCTCGAAGAAATCCAGTCCGACACGCCCCCCTCCGCCGCTGGTTCCCGATTGCAGGCGATTCGTCCCGTCGTTCGACTGCGCAATGCAGAATACCGAGAGGCGCAGCAGCGGCTGGTAGTCGGTAACCAGACGGCCGTCGGAGCCTGCAATCAGTATGTGCCGCACCTGATCACCGTAGCTGACGCGGACCTGCTTGATGCGCGAGTCATGGGCCCGGGCGGCGCGGTCAGCTCGGTTCGCGAGCTCCAGTTTCTCTTTCAGTTCTCTCTCCGTCGAGGGAGAGTCCACGGGATAGTAATTGTTCGGCGTGCCGGTGGCGGTCAAACCGACGGAGTGAACCTGCGAAGGGCCGTGGGCAATGTGAGCGGCAATACCGGCTGCTTTGCGGATGCGTTCGGGCGAGAGGTCGTCGGTATAGGCATAACCGGTCTGGTCTCCCGCAATCACTCGCACACCGCACCCCACCGAGATGCCCTCGGTCGCGTTCTTGATGATGGATTCATCGAGCAGAAGGGAAGAGGTGGTGGTGTATTCAAAATAGAGGTCGGCGTAGTCGCCGCCTGCCCCCAGCGCTTCACCGAGATAGCTTTCCAGGTCCTTTTCAATCAGTCCGTAGGTGTCAAAAAAGAAACGTTCGAATACAGGCATCGTGGCTGGCGGATTTCCCTTCGCTTGGGGTGTCCTCTTGTTGAGGTAATAATTCGGCCCTCGGCTTCCCTTTAGGCAAGCTAGCACAGGGTCCTAACCTTGTCAATTTCCCCGCTCCTGCCTGCGGGAGGAGAAAGACGACGGGATTTCTTGAAGAATTCGGCGGAGTTCAATAGAATCCCAGAGTCATGAGTTATCCGGAGGGCAGGAAGATGAATCGGAAATCGAGGAAGGTGGTCGAGTGCCTGACGCTCGCCTGGGTCATGGTGTGGCTCGGCTGCGCGATACCCTCCGAGAGGGAAATCTGGGCGGAGGTGAACGGGACGCCTATCTACCGCGAGGACACAGAAAAATTCTACCGGATTCTGCTGCTCCGAAACCTGGAGGCCAGAACGCTTGGAGAAGCTACGGGTTTCAAGTTGAGCATCCTGAACGAGATGATCTCAAACGAGATTCTGGTCCAGCAGGCGCACAGGTCAGGAATCCAGGTTTCCGAGGGGGACGTCGACGCCCGGCTCGCCGAGTTGCGCAGCCCGCAGGAGCCGGAAGAGTTTGCCGCCAAGCTTGCAGAACAAGGATTGACCGAGGACGAAGTCCGGACCGCCGTCAGAAGAAAACTCTATATCCAGGCTCTTCTCGAACGAGATATTACGTCCCAAATAACCGTTTCGGATGAAGAGGCCGCTGAATACTACAAGCGCAACGCGGAGCAGTTCAATGTTCCCGAGACCGAATACCACCTGTCGCAAATCCTGGTAACCCCTCGCAGCGACCCTCAGATTCACAATCTTAAGAATGACGATGCCAAGAGTGCGTCCGCCGCCTCGCAGAAGATTCGAGCCCTCCAGGCCCTGATCGAGGGAGGAGAGGAGTTTGCGATCGTGGCCGAGAATTATTCGGAAGACCCGAACACTTCCGCCGCGGGTGGGATTCTGGGTTACGTGCGCCCCTCTGCGCTCGACATCAGCCCGGAGCTGAGGCAGTTGAAGTCGGTGATCGAATCTCTCAAGGTAGGAGAGATTTCTCCGATCGTTCGAACCTCACGTGGTTACTACCTGATGAAACTCCTCGAAAAGCAGGAGCCGGGCCAGCACGATCTCTCCGACCCGAATACGCGGGCAAACATCCAGCGCCTGCTCGAAAATGAGAAGGAGCAGCTCCTGAAGACAGCCTACCTGGAGCAACTTCGCAACCGTGCCCAGGTCGAAAATCACCTGGCGCAGAAAGTTATCGATTCCCACGCGAATTGGGCGGAGATGAACTAGCTCTCCGGGGAATCCACTTCAAGCAGTTTTTCTCCGGTCTCCACCCTGTCGCCCTCTGACACCGAGATTTCCGCCACGCGCCCTTTTTGCGGGGCGGGAATTTCATTCTGCATCTTCATGGCTTCGATGACCACAAGACCTTCCCCGGCTTCCACCGCCTGACCCTTGTCGACCAGAACGCGAGCGATTTTCCCCGGCATGGGAGCGCGAATCTCCTGTTTCCCCTCTGCGGGCGCTGTGAAAACGGAACGCGAACGTCGAACCCTCGGATCCGCAATCCCGATTTGAAACAGGTTCCCATCCACGAGGACCCGGTAACAGCTTGAATCGGTTTCGTCAGGCTCCAGGTGGGCCTCAAAAGATCTGCCATCCAACAGGATCGAATAGACTCCGGGGCGCAACTCCACCCAGTCGGCCTCGACGGTTTGATCTCCCAGTTCGGCCCGTAGCGAGTTCTCTTCGATTTCCAGTTGCACGTCCATTTGCACGTGTGTGGGGTTGGAGGAGGAGCGGCCTTCGAGTTGGACCTGGAATTTCATCCTTTCCTCCACCCGGTCTTTTCGCCGCCGCGTCGCAGGAGAGCTTGCCGACCGGCCGTTTTCCATCTGCTTGCAGGGGTGAGGGGTGAGCGAACCGGAGCGGACTTCCTTCTCTTCCACGCGGCGAGGCAGGCTGCCAGCACCGCGATCTGCTCTTGAGTGCTTCCGGGTTTTCCGTCTTTCGATGTGTACTTTTCGAGCAGCGAATCCACGGAATGAGTATCAAATTTCCCGGCCTGAAACTCCGGTTGCTCGAGAACGAGCCGGAAGAAAGGCAGGTTGGTTTGGATGCCGTCCAGATGGTATTCCCCGAGGGCGCGCGACATGCGGGCGATGGCTTCTCTGCGGTCGGTTCCCCAGACGATGAGCTTCGAAAGCAGAGGATCGTATTCCAGGGGAACTCTCCACCCTTCATAGATCCCCGAATCTTCACGCACGCCGGGGCCGGAGGGCGTCCGCAACCGCGTAATAAGCCCCGGAGAAGGGAAAAAGTTGTTGGACGGGTCCTCGGCATAGAGACGGCATTCGAGCGCCGCTCCCCGCAGGCGGACGTCCTGCTGGCGAAGGGAGAGCTTCTCCCCGGCGGCAATCCGAAGCTGCTCTTTGACCAGATCGATTCCGACGACCATCTCCGTCACGGGATGTTCCACCTGCAGGCGCGTGTTCATCTCCAGGAAGTAGAAATTGCGTTTCCGGTCCATGAGAAACTCCACCGTGCCGGCGTTCGTATAACCGGCCAGCCGGGCGATGCGGACCGCCGAGCGGCCCATGGCACGGCGCATTTTCTCATCCACGACGGGGGAGGGGGACTCCTCCATCACCTTCTGGTGACGCCGTTGCAGGGAACACTCGCGCTCACCCAGATAGATCAGGTTTCCGTGATGGTCGCCGAGGACTTGGATTTCGATGTGGCGGGGCCGGTCGATGTATTTTTCAATATAGATTCCCGGGTCGTTAAACGCGCTCAATGCCTCCGAGCGCGCCGTCTCGTAAGCCGACTCCAGTTCCCTGGCCGAAGTGAGCCGTCGCATCCCTTTCCCGCCCCCTCCGGCGGACGCCTTGAGCATCAACGGGTAGCCGATCTTTTTTGCCGCGACTTCTATTTCCTGAAACGAATCCAGACTTTCATAGGTGCCCGGAACGACTTTGACCTTGGCCGCCCGCAAGGTGCGTCGTGAGGCGGTCTTCGATCCCATCAGCCGCATGGCTTCGGCGGTTGGACCGATAAAGGTCAGACCTGCCTTCACGCATGCTTCCTGAAAGTCCGGATTTTCCGCCAGGAATCCGTAGCCGGGATGGATTGCCTCCGCGCCGGAGCGGCGGGCGACCTCGATTATGCGGTCGATTCTCAGGTAACTCTCCGCCGCCGGTGCCGGGCCGATGGGGTAGGCTTCGTCGGCATAGAGGACGTGGAGCGAGGTGCGGTCCGCCTCGGAATAGACGGCCACGGTGCGAATGCCCATTTCACGGCAGGCACGCATCACTCGCACGGCGATCTCGCCGCGATTCGCGACCAGAACTTTGCGAAACATAGTCCTGTCTCCGCCCGCGTCCGGCTAGGCCGGCGTGATCTTGAACAGCGGCTGCCCGTACTCGACAGACTGCGCGTTTTCGACCAGCACCGCGGCGATCACGCCGGTGTACTCGGCTTCGATTTCGTTCATCAGCTTCATCGCCTCGACGATGCATAGCACCTGGCCCTTTTCGATGTGGTTGCCCACCTCGACGAAGGGTTCGGCCTCAGGCCCGGGCGCGCGATAAAACGTGCCGACGAATGGAGACGAGACGATCTGGTACTTCCCGTTGCCCGACTCGGCCGGACCATCTTCGGCGTCGTCAGCATCGGATACGTCGGCCGATGGCGCGAGCGCTGCCGGCGGCAGGTGCATCGGCGCAGGAACCGCCATGGTGACCTGCTGGTGCACGTCGCGCCCAG
>JAPUME010000221.1 GCA_027294185.1 Acidobacteriota bacterium
AGAGCAACGAAAGGTGATCTACGAAAATGTCGAAGACCTGGAGTTTGAATATCAGGCGGGGAAGCTCTCCCAGGAAGATTATCAGCGCACGCGCCAGGATTATATGACCGAGGCGGGAGATTTGATGGCCCAGGAGTTGGAACTCTCGTCGAAACCCCCCGCTCCCCGGCAGTTCAAGGAAGGTCGCCCTCCTTCGCCTCCGGCAAGTGCCGCACGCTTCTGCCCTCAATGCGGGACCCCAACCTCTCGAAAGGCCAAGTTCTGCCCGGAGTGCGGGACCCGCCTGACAGATGTCTCTGCATGAGATACTTTTCCACGCGCAATTTTATTCAGGATTTTGAGATGAAGTACCCCTCCTGCCGGAAAGCCCGGAATTGGTTGGGTCTGTTCGGTGTCCTTTGTATTCTGGCCGTCCCCCTGGGAGCACAGCAGGCGGAAATTCGAGGCAGAGTGGTCGAGAAATCGTCCAACAGGTCTGTACCCGGACAGAGGGTGGACCTGGTTTCGATTCACGAAGGCATGCGGACCGTACATACCTTTGTTACTGACGGCGAGGGAAGATTCTCAATCGCGGAGGGGGAAACCCTCGCCGACGGCGTGTACCTGCTCAACCTGTTTTACAAAAGAGTTCGCTACGACGTTCCCTTAACCCTGTCGAGCGGCCGGGCGGAAGAAACCGTAATCGAGGTTTACGACACGACGGAATCACCCGACGCTGTGCGGGTGCGGCAGGTGCAAATCCTGCTGCAGGCTCGGGGCCAGAAAATCCAGGTGCAGGAAGCCTATGAGATGGAGAACCGAGGCAACCGAGTGTTTTCCGCCCCCACGGGAACCTTCAGCATTCGCTTGGACCCGGCGACGAGCCTCGTGCCCACCATTACCGCCACCGGAGTAATGAATCTCCCCATACCCCAGGACCCCGAGCCCACGGGCGAGGCGGGAGAATTCCGCATCTTTTATCCCCTCAAGCCCGGAATCACCGTAGTTCATGTCTCCTATGAAGGAGATTACGCCTCAGCCCGTTACGCCCTGCGAGACCGTGTACCCTTCGAGATTGACCGTGTTGAGGCTCGGATTTCCCCCTCAGACCTGCGAGTCACCTCACCCATACTCACTTCCGCGGGGCCGGACGCCTCCACTGGAATGGCGCGTTGGGTGGCGACGGGACTCAAACCCGATTCTCCCCTGGAGCTGCACCTGGAGGGAGAGGCGGGTCCCGTGAGTGAAACGAGCGCTGGTTCCGGCGAGAGTGGCGACGGTGGCGGCGGAGTCATCGACGTTCCCAATGCCGTGGACCAAAGGAAAGTGACGTTGGTGGTTTTGATGTCCCTGCTTCTAATCGGCAGCGCTGCCTTCTCTCTGCTGCGGGCCGGACGCGACGTTTCCAGGAAGTAATCGTCTCTCTCATTTCGTATTGAGAGTGATAGACTGGAGGGCCGGAGCAGCGAACCCAGCCCTGGTGGGCTGGATTTTCAGGGAGGCCCGAAAAATTCCTGCCGAAACCCCTCTTTTGGAATGCCGAGGAGTCTGGAAGTTTTACGGATTCACCTCCGCCCTGGCGGACGTCCATCTGAAAGTATCTCCCGCCGAATCGATTCTCCTTTACGGACCGAACGGGGCGGGGAAGACTACTCTGCTTCGCGTGCTTGCTTCTCTGCTGCGCCCCACCGAAGGCGACTTCCACTGGAGAGGGAAGCCTCTGATGGGCCGGGAGGAGGACTACCGGCGGGTGATGGGCTTTGTTTCTCACGACAGTTTTCTCTACCGTGATCTCACGCCTCGCGAGAATCTCTCTTTCTTCGGAAAGCTTTTCGGACTGGCCGAAGGAAACAGGGTGGGCGAGGAGTTGCTGGATTTTTTCGGCCTCGGCGGGCGGGCGGACGATCCGGTGCGGAACCTGTCTCGCGGTTTGCAGCAGCGCGTTTCACTGGCGCGGGCCTTGCTTCACGATCCTGAAATCCTGTTGCTCGACGAACCGTTTACGGGATTGGACGAAGGGACGGTAAAACTGCTGATTGAGCGGCTGCGCACGGAAAAAGCGAAAGGGAAATGTATCCTGGTTGCGACTCATAGCTTTGAGCGCGGCGCAGCGGTGGCGGACCGCCTTCTGCGGATGGACGCAGGACGGGTTGTGAGTGACGGGCCGGTTTCGCTGCAGCCGGGACAGCCGCAGCCGGCAATTTCGCCCTAATCTTTGCGAGCATAACCTTTTCCCCAAATCTGGGTCGGGGCATGAACTCATGCTGGGAAAAATTGCAGCCGTATTTCTCAAAGACCTGAGGCTTGAGTGGCGAAGCCGCGAGACTCTGGTTACGGTGTGCCTGTTCAGCATCGTCATCATCTTCATCTTCAATTTCGCTTTCGACCCGACACGCGAGGAGACGCTTCGCCTCCTGCCCGGCCTGCTCTGGGTTGCGTTTGCCTTTTCAGGAGTGTGGGGCTGCAACCGTTCCTTTGCCACGGAAAAGGAGAACGGCTGCCTGGAGGCGATCCTCCTGGCCCCGATGGACCCGGGGATCATCTACCTGGGAAAGGTTCTGGCGAATTTGCTGTTCATCCTGGTTGCGGAGATGGTGTTGCTGTTTCTTGTCGTCATCTGGTACAACCTCCCCTTCCAATCGATCAACGGATGGTTGCTGCTGGTTGTTTTCCTTGGGACATTCGGATACGTGGCCGTGGGGACGTTGTTTGCCGCTATCGCGGTGAACACGCGCATGAGGGAGGTGATGCTGCCCATCCTGCACTTCCCGGTGGCGGTGCCGGTCTTTATCGCCGCCATGGAGGGCACCGCCGGGGCCCTGCGGGCGCAACCTGTGGCCGAATACGTGGACTGGATTCGGCTGCTTTTTTCCTTTAGCATAATCTTTACGACGGCATCATACCTGCTTTTCAGATACGTGATG
>JAPUME010000222.1 GCA_027294185.1 Acidobacteriota bacterium
TCTGGTGTCCATCGCCCGCCTTACGGTCCCTTTCCCTCATCGGATTGAGGAACGGGTCTTCCGAGAGGCCCCGCGCAACAACACCATCGATGAATTGGTCCTGGAAAAGCTCCAGGGACTTCGAATCCCCCCCTCAGGGCTCGCTTCCGATAGCGAATTTATCCGCCGGATTTATCTTGATGCGGCGGGAATTCTTCCCACCGCTGCCGAGGTGGAAGCTTTCCTTGGCGATAACACCCCCGACAAGAGAAAGAAGCTGATCGATGCCCTGCTCGAAAGGCCCGAGTTCGTCGACTATTGGGCCTATAAGTGGTCGGACCTGCTGTTACTCAAGGGGGAAAGCAAAATCAATCCGACCGGCGGTGATCTGCCCTCGAAGGCGCTGCGCGGGTACTACAACTGGGTCCGTGCCGGTGTGGAGCGCAACAAGCCCTGGGACAAGTTCGTGCGGGAAATGTTGGTCGCCTCCGGTTCGAACGCGGAGAACGGCGCCGTCAATTTTCTGGTGACGAACGTCGACCCGCTGAAAGCTTCCGAGAACGTCTCCAAAGCGTTCCTGGGTTTGAGCCTCAACTGCGCCAAGTGCCACGACCATCCCTTGGAAAAATGGACCCAAAACGATTACTACGCCATGGCCAACCTGTTTGCGCGGGTCGGCAGGAAGAGCGGAAGCCGTCCCGGTGAGATGATTGTCTTCACGAAAGCGGCGGGCGAAGTCAACCATCCGCGCCTGGGCCGCCCGATGCGTCCGAAGACTCTGGACAGTGAACCGTTGGAATTCGATGCCCCCGTGGACCGGCGGGTCCACCTGGCCGACTGGCTTACCTCGGCCGACAATCCCCTGTTTGCCCGCACGGTGGTGAACCGTGTCTGGGGCAACTTTATGGGAAGAGGACTGGTGAATCCGGTCGATGACATGCGGGCCACCAATCCCGCCTCGAACGAAAAGTTGCTTTCCGCCTTGACGAAGGATTTTGTGGACCACGGATTCGATGTGAAATACCTGATCCGTACCGTCGTCAGTTCCGCCACCTACCAGCTTTCGTCGCAAACGAACAAGCTCAATGCCGACGACAACAAGTACAACTCCCATTACCTCCCGCGCCGGCTCCCGGCGGAGGTGATTCTGGATGCAATCTCCCAGGCGACAGGCGTGCCGGAGAAGTTTTCCGGCTACCCTTTGGGCACCCGCGCCCTCCAGTTACCGGATGCAAAGGTGAATTCTTATTTTCTTACGACGTTCGGGCGCAACCCCCGAGACGTTACCGACGAGGCCGGACGCATGAGCTCCTCGAGCATCACCCAAGTGCTCCACATCATGAACGGAGAAGCGCTCAATCGGAAGCTGATGGCGCGCGGCGGCGCCGTGGACATGCTCGTCAAGCTCGGCCTTTCGAACCGAAGAATCCTGGACCATATCTACTTGTCGGCCTTCAGCCGTTACCCGGGAAAGGCCGAGCGCGACGCGATGCTCAAGGCGTTATCGGAAGCGGAATCGAAAACGGCGGGAACGGTGCTTCGAGACGGCGAAGCCAAACGGGAAATCCTCGAGGACCTGCTCTGGGCGGTCCTGACGAGCAAAGAGTTTCTTCTTAACCACTAAACGTCACCGGTTTTTCGGAGCAGGGAGCGAAAGTCCTGTCTATGTTGCTATGATGTGTTCCCCACAGATGCGGCTTCGTGAAGTCCTATCGGTTCTGGGGGCCGTGTGTCTCGGCTGTGCCTTTGCCGGCGAGAGTTGGGGTGCTGGAGGGGAAACCGACGGTGCGGGTTTTCCGTATGAGATCGGCTCTATTTTTGAAAATAATTGTCTTCCGTGTCACAGCAGCCAATCCAGGATGGGTGGTTTGGTCCTCGAAACGCGAACGGACCTGCTCAAGGGGGGTGCGCACGGTGCCGTCGTCGCTCCGGGAGACCCCGAGCGGAGCCGGCTGGTCGGAATGCTCGAGGGGAAGATCGTACCGCGCATGCCCCTGAATGGGGAGCTCAGCGCCACTGAGATTGAAGCCGTCAAGGCCTGGATTCATTCCGGAGCGCCGGGTGGGATGGGCACGGAAAGCCTCGCTGCCGCGCCCGGCGGCGCCATCCCGGATATTCAGCCCACGGTGGATGTCTCTGCCCAAGTGGGTGCCCTGGCCTTCAGTTCCGACGGGAGGTGGCTGGCCGTGGCCGGCTACCAAAACGTCCGAGTGGTGAACCCCGTGGACCGTTCGGTTGTGGCGGAGCTTTCAGGCCATGCCGAGGCGGTTCGCAGCGTGGCCTTCAGCCCGGACGGGATACTCCTGGCCGCCGCCGGCGGGCTGCCGGGACGTTGGGGTGAGGTAAAGATTTGGAATTGGCAGACAGGAGAGCTGGTCCACACACTCAAGGGCCATGACGACTGCATCTACTCGGTCGCCTTCAGCCCGGATGGGAAGCTGGTTGCGACGGGCAGCTATGACAAGTTGGTGTTTTTATGGGACGTCGAATCCGGCGAGAAAGTGAAAACCTTGAAGGACCATATCGATGCCGTATTCGCCCTGGCGTTCAGTGCGGACGGCAAATGGCTGGCTTCCGCCGCTCAGGACAGCAGCGTGAAGATTTGGGATACCGATTCGGGCGAGCGGCTCTATACGTTGGGGGAACCTCTCGAATCGCTCTACACCCTCTCCTTTCACCCTTCCGGCAAGCGCTTGGCGGCGGGGGGCGTCGACCGGGTCATCCGGGTCTGGGACCTGACGGAAAAGGAACCCACGCTGGTCCAGTCGATCATCGGTCATGAGGGGCCCATCCTTCAGGTGGCCTTCTCGCCCGACGGCGAGAGGTTGGTCACGACCGGCGAAGACCGCACCCTCAAAGTGTGGAAGGCGGAGACGCTTACCGAACTACGGGTCCTCGAGGAGCAGTCGGATTGGGTCATGGCCCTGACGTTTCATCCGTTGGGACGTTGGCTGGCGGTGGGCCGTTATGACGGCTCGGTCGGTCTATATGACGCGGCCACATTCGAGCAAGTGGCCGAGCTCCGAGCTGCCGCCGAATAGAACCTTTCGACTGTGACGAGGGAGGAAAAGGGGTCATGAAGCGCATCGTAAAGAGTTTCTTCCCGTATGGGTTGGTCCTGTGGGTATTGATGCCGGCGTACTCGATGGCGAAGGGCCCTACGGTCTCGCCGGACATTACGCGTGCCGCACCTCGCGGAACCCGGCAAGGCTCCACGGTAACGGTGATTGTCCAAGGTCGGAATCTTGCCGATGCGCAAGGTGTCCTTTTCAGTGACCCGGGCCTTCAGGGTCGAGTCCTCGGGGTTCGCCGGCTTTCGCAAAAAAAGAGAGAAGACCCCAGGCCCGGCGACTCCGATGCGGCCGTGTATGAGGCGCCGCCCTATGAGGTTACTCTGGAGGTGAGCGTCTCAACGGGAGCGCGGGCGGGCATTCATACCTTTGCCCTCGTCACGCCCCTGGGAGTAACTGCCGCCGCAGCCTTTGCGGTCGGCGAATTGCAGGAAGTAGCCGAGGGAGCAACGCCCGTTACGGGCGGCAAGGGGAACTGGGCCGAGTTGCCGGCGACGCTCGTGGGTACTCTAGCCTCCGCGGGCGAGACGGATGAGTTCGAATTCTATGCGCGGGCCGGCCGGGAATTGGTGTTTCAGGTTCTGGCGGCGGAGCTCGACTCCCCTCTCGAACCCGTCCTCAAGCTTATGGATTCGGAGGGGCGCGAAGTGGCCCGTACCTGGTCTTCGATATCCCGTGACGTGGTACTGGACGCAAAGATTAAGGCGGACGGCAACTACACCCTGCGTATTTCGGACTACCAAATGCGGGGAGGGCAGGGTTTCTATTACCGCGTGAATGCCGGTGAGCTTCCTTATATCAAGCAGGTGTTTCCCCTGGGTATTGCGAAAGGGAAGACGTCGGAAGTGAAAATC
>JAPUME010000223.1 GCA_027294185.1 Acidobacteriota bacterium
CCCTCGCAAGGTAAAGGGACTGACCAGATGCCCCAATTTACCCTTCCGACACGGCCTTTGTCAAGTAGAAAAAAGACTTAACCCCCAGGCCCCGGTCTGGGCGGAAACCAGGCCTATCTGGAACTACACAAGGACGTAGGGGCGGGTTGACCCCGCCACTCCACTACTACAAATGGCGGCATAAAGCCGCCGCTACAAAGGTCGGGAGGCTGCCACATGCTTCCGCAAATTTTGAATCCGGGGTACAATGACCGCCCGAGCGCGGACGCTGCTCATTATCTCCATGCCTCGAAGCCGAAAAACGGCAAATTTGGAACTTAACCGAGCTGCCATTGAAATCCCCCAAGCCTGTTCTTCTCATCATCCTCGACGGTTGGGGTTACAACCCCTCACCCGAATCGAACGCCATCGCCCAGGCGCGCACGCCGACCTGGGACCGCCTGCTGAAGGATTACCCGAACACCCTGGTCCACACCTCGGGTAAACGCGTCGGCCTGCCGGGAGGACTGATGGGCAACTCGGAGGTGGGCCACCTGAATATCGGCGCCGGGCGCGTCGTTCACCAGCAGATCACTCGCATCGACAAGTCGATCCGCGACGGTGAATTTTTTCGCCTTCCGCTCCTGCTCGACCTCATGAAGCACGGCCGCGAATCGCGTCTCCATCTCATTGGATTGCTGAGCGACGGCGGAGTTCATTCGCACCTACGCCATCTTTACGCTCTGTTGCGGATGGCCAGGGAAAACCAGGTGGAAGAGGTCTTCATTCACGCCCTGATGGATGGCCGCGACACGCCGCCCACCCGCGGCGTCGAATACCTGGCCGAGTTGCAGCAAAAAATCGACGAGTACGGCGTGGGCAAGGTGGCCACCGTCTCGGGCCGCTACTACGCCATGGACCGCGACCATCGCTGGAATCGCACCCAAAAGGCTTACGACGCGCTGGTGCTGGGTGAGGGCATCCGGGCAAAAGATCCTCAGGAGGCCCTTCGCGCCTCCTACGGGCAGGAGGTGACCGACGAATTCGTCCTTCCCGTTGTCATCGACGGACCAACAGGTGAGCCTGCGGGGACCATCCGGGAAGGCGACGCGGTCATGTTTTTCAACTTCCGAGCCGACCGCGCCCGGCAGTTGACGCGCGCCCTGAACCAGGCAGACTTCGACGGCTTCCCGCGACGTGAGTTTCCGGCCGATCTGTTTTACGTCTGCATGGGACAATACGACAATACGTTCACGCTCCCCTACGTCTTCGCTCCCCAGGAGATGGGCCACATTCTGGCCAACGTCTTTACAGAGATGAAAATCAAGAATCTCCGTGTCGCGGAGACGGAAAAATACGCCCACGTCACCTACTTCTTCAACGGAGGAGTCGAGAAAGCCTACCCGGGGGAGGACCGCATCCTGGTTCCCTCTCCCAAGGTGGCCACCTACGACCTGAAGCCTGAGATGAGCGCGCAGGGCATTACCGAAACGGTAGTGAAATTCGTGGAGGAGGGCAGCCGGGACGCTATCATTGTCAACTTCGCCAATGCGGATATGGTCGGCCACAGCGGCAAGCTGGAGGCTGCCGTAAAAGCGGTGGAAACCGTCGATGCCGGGCTTTCGGAAATCTACCGAGCCATCCGAGCAAAAGGAGGCGCGATGATGATTACCGCCGACCACGGCAATGCCGAGGTGATGAAGAACCCTGAGACCGGCGGTCCCCACACGGCGCACACGACCAACCCGGTGCCGCTCGTCGTCGTCACCGACCCGCCATCCGCCGGCCTCCGTCCCGACGGGGCCCTCAGCGACATTGCTCCCACCTTCCTCGGGCTGGCGGGCCTCCCGCAGCCCTCTGAGATGAGCGGCCAGGACCTGAGAGTCCTGGCGATAAACCCCGTCCTGCGGCCCCCCCACGAGCCACCCACGCCACTATAGACTGATTTTGACAGGGCTAAGTGTGTGTGTGATAATGGTTTGAAATCTGAGGCAGGGTGAAAACCTAATGAATTTAACAGGTGCCATGCGGAGTGGAGTCGGCGTCCTAATCCTGCTGGGGAGCAGTGTCGCGTGGGCCCAGACGCCCCTCCCCGTCCCCGGCGAGCCTGCAGAGTTCCAGCCGGCCCCGCGGGTCGACCGTGCCCGTTCCTATTACCACTACATGCTGGGCCGTCGATATAGGGAGCTGGCGCGTGCCCACAACCGCATGGGCATGATCGAACGGTCGATCTCGGAGTACCGGCAGGCCATAGAAGCCGACCCGGAATCGCTGTTTCTTCGAACCGAGCTGGCGGAACTCTATGCGAGTGTCGCCCGCTCGGAAGATGCCGTGAGGGAGTGCGAACAGGTCCTGGAAGTAGACTCCGAAAACGTCGACGCCCATCGTCTGCTCGGGAACATTTACCTTGGCGCCGTCGGGAACCGCGGTTCACGTCGCTCCTCACAGGGGAACATCCGCAAAGCGATCCCCCACTTTGAAATCGTCGTCCGAAAGATGCCCGATGATTCGGACTCACTCTTCACCCTGGCACGCCTTTACCGGATGAATAACCAGATCGAGAAGGCGGAAGAAGCCTTCAAGAAGATGCTGGCAACCCGGCCTCGTTCCCGGCGCGGGCTCAGCAGTCTGGCCCAGCTCTATTCCGACCGCGGAGATTATGAGCAGGTCATCGAGCTTTTGGATAGGACCCCCCAGGAAGACCTGTCCAATCAACTCCAGACCGCGCTGGCCTTT
>JAPUME010000224.1 GCA_027294185.1 Acidobacteriota bacterium
GCTACGGTGCTGGGATTGTTTGAGGATTGGACCTGTTCCACCGCGGAGGTAACGCTTGCTCCGGGAGACACTCTGGTTGCCTTTACCGACGGTGTCCCGGAAGCGGCGAGCGACCAGGGAGAGATGTTCGGCGATGATCGCCTGATTGCGGTCCTCAAAGAAAACCGGAACCTGCCGTCTGCGGCCCTTCTCGATGCCGTTACCTCCGCAGTAGAACGGTTCAGCGGCCGCGAACAGGAAGATGACATCACGCTGCTCGTAGCCCGCGCACTGTAATTTCCGACCGACTTGTGAAGGGCCACCCCCCTCCCGCACCTGAACCAGGAGTTAGCCGTCTTTTCTCCACCCTTTCCTTGGGAAGGGATGCGGCGCCCAAGCTTGAGAAGCGAACCCTGATTTGAATTACCTCGCCGACTTCTGTTCGGCCACCCACTCCTTAATGTGAGTTTCCAACACCCCCACAGATTCTATCGATCTCCGCTGATCAGGCCGCCCAGCAGACCGCCACCCAGGCCCGCGATGCCGGTGCGTTCGCCGCGCTGCTGGAACCGGGCGGCGGCGAAGATTCGGTCGACAAGGCGCGAGAAAGGCAGGCTTTGGAGATAGACGGGTCCCGGTCCCGTGAGTTGAGCCAGGAACAATCCCTCGCCGCCGAAAAGCGCATTCTTGAATCCGCCGATAAATTGAATGTCGTAACTCACACTGGGTGAGAATGCCACGAGGCAGCCGGTATCGACGCGCAGATGCTCGCCACGCGCCAGGTCTCTCTTGATAATCGTCCCGCCGGCATGGATGAATGCCAACCCCCTCCCTTCCAGCCGTTGCAGGATGAACCCTTCACCGCCGAAGAGTCCTGCCCCGATCCTTTTCGTGAAGGCGACTTCAATTTCAATTCCCCGGGCGGCGCACAGGAAGGCGTCCTTTTGGCAGAGAAAAGTGCCGCCGACTTTATCCAGGTCCAGAGGAATGATTTTGCCTGGATAAGGGGCTGCGAAGGCGACGTGGCCCTTGCCGCCTCCGTTGTGGAGAAAGGTGGTGATGAAAAAGCTTTCACCCGTGATCATGCGCTTGAATCCCTTGAACATTCCACCGCCTGTGGAGGTCTGCATCTCGATTCCCGGTCCCATGTACATCATGGCCCCGGCTTCGGCACGAACGCCCTCGCCCGGGTCGAGTTCGATTTCGACCAATTGCATGTCGTCTCCGTGAATTTTGTAATCGATGACGTCGCCCATGGCGATTCCTCCTGATGGGTCGGAAAATCGGCATTCAGCCCACCGCAGCATCCGGTGGCGCAGCCAGTTTACAACGGAAACCACCCAAGTCCGAGACCCAGGGCGAATGAGTCCCGAATGCGATGTTTCCTTGCCCTTTTCTGCTATCATAGGGACGCATTTGCGCGCGCGGCATCCGGGCAGCAAAACGACGGCCGGGTAACGAAAACAGGGAGGATCCGAAGGGGCCATTCGTGAGTAACCTGGCGAAATACTTCTGCTGCAAGCCTGTTCACGAATCCGCGACGTGCAGTCCGCTATCTTTAACATATCTCCTGCCGGCATCTGCCCCCTCCAGCGATCCGCTTCTATTCGACCTCCCTGCGTCCGCAGCCACTGATCCCGCCGCGCAAGAGTCAGCGATTTCATGACGCAATCCCTCAAAGGTCAACTGGAAAGCTACACAATCTTCTTCCTGATGCGCCACATCGCCGTGGAGCATTTGAGCGGTTCGCTGCGCGTGCAGGTGGGCAGAATCCGCAAGGCAATCTACTTTCTGGACGGTGAAATCGTTTACGCATCCAGCAGCCTCGCCAGCGACGGCTTCGGCGAAAGGTTGTTGCAGCAGGGACGCATCGGGCCGGCAGAGTACGACAAGGCAACCGCGCTGGTCGAGCCCGGCCGCCGACTGGGGCGAATCCTTGTGGAATTGGGCACCCTCAGCGAGAACGACGTCAGGGAAGGCCTCAAAGAGCAGGTAGTGGGAATTTTCCAGACTCTGTTCTCTCTGACGGCGGGAAAATTTGTTTTTGAAAAGCACGTTTATGTGGATGAGGACTACCTGGTGCTGGTGCCGACGATTCCTCAGATTCTCCAGTCGGTACGAAAGTCCGATCCCGGGCGGTTTCTGCCATTGCTGGAAGCTCCGGATGCGACGGTCGCTTCCGCCACCGTTCCTCAGCCCGACAGCATTGCCTGGCTCCTGCCGCAGGAACAGAACCTGATTCGTTTGGTGCAGGAAGAGACTCCCATCGCTGATCTGGTGGCCTCGGCGGGGCCGCAAGAGCCGGACCGTCTCAGGGCATTGACGGCCCTGATCGTCTCCGGCTTTCTCGACTATCGGTCGAGTGTGAAAGTTCTGGAATTCGCCCCTGAAGCTGAAGAAATCGAAGAGCCCATTCCCGAGGAAGTATCCTCCGAGGTGGCCGATGTGGCAAAGGCCATTGCTGTGCCCCTCTTTCAGGAGCTCGAAAATGGGGGTGGAGGAGAGGTTCGGGATTCGGGGGAATTGGAGGCGGAGAAATATCTCCGCAAAGCCGTCGAGCAACAAAAGGCCGGAAAGTATCCGGACGCCCAGGAGTCGCTTCGCCAGGCGGCACGGTTGGCTCCGAATTATGCCAAGCCGGTGTATGAGCTCACCATGCTTCTGGCCAGCTTCCATACGACCGAGGAAGAGTCCGGCCAGCGGGCGCGGCGTCGCGCCACAGACGCCCTGATTTCCTTTGGACGCGAATTCTTCCGGAAGCACGCCGCGGCCGAAGGTGATCCTCAACCTCCCCTGGTGGAAGAGCTGGCCCAACTGGAAACTCGAAACTGGAAACTCTGGAGAGCAGGCGTTACTTTGCTCGGCGCATTGACTCTATTACTCATCGCAGGGCTTTCGTATCCCACGCTGATCCCCCGCCTGGATCTGGGGACCATCCTGCGGGAGCAATTCCTCTACTGGATTTTCGGGTTGGTCGGTGTCGTGGGATTGAGCTCCTGGTACCTGCAGAAGAGGCAGGCTGATATCAGCCGCTTGAGAAGGTTTATCCTCTCCAATTACCTGGAAGCGCGATTTTTCTCCGGGCAGTTGCCGCTGGACCCGTTGACCAAGGCATTGGACCGGCAGGCTCTCCCGGATGTGATGGCGCGGGAGGTTTCGCGCGCGGATTGGAGCAACAGTTCCGTCTCTTTCGTCCTGGCGGGAGTCAACGGCCCTGATCCGACCACGGGAGGAGTGGATGGCGCCGAAGGCGAGGCGGTGGTGAGCCAGGCTGCAGACCTGATTCAGAAGACGGCGCGGCAAAATGATTTCGTTCTCCGTTACGGGCCGGACGAATTCCTGGCCGTACTTCCGGGCACCCCGGAAGATGGAGCCCAGGTTTTCGCACGGCGGGTCCGAAAGATTGTGGAGGACTCAGAAGCCAAAGATTCCTTCTCCCTTGATTTCGGAATCGGGACCTACACTTCCGGCATGGAAAGCCAGGCGGCCCTGACGGCGGCTGAGGAGTCCCTGGTAAAGGCCCGCGAATCCGCTCGCAACGACGCGGAATCAGAGCCTAAGGGTGAAGCCCAAGATGGCGAAGAGTGACGGGATGAAGGGTATTTGGCGTTCCGGTTTTCGCTAGTTTGGTGCTGCAGAGTCCGGCGGGGTTGATGCGGCCGGCATGTGAGCCGCCTTGGCGGCCTTGGCGGCCTGAAGATTGACCTCGGCTTCCTCCACAAGACCTTCCAGAGTGTTCCCTTCTTTATAGGTGGCGGCTCCGATACTTACCGTAAGAGGCTCGCCGAATCGCTGCTGAAATCGTTTGTGGGCTTTCAGAAACTGGTGCACGCGCCCCTCCACGATGGGGGTTGTGTCCGGCTTGGCGCCGAAAAGCAGCGCCAGAAGTTCGTCACCGCCGAAGCGGAAAACATGATCCGTTGCCCGGACGCATCTTTTGAGGATGGCGCCGAATTCCCGCAGCGCGTAGTCGGCCAGCAAGTGCCCTTTCTCCTGGTTGAGTTTCCGGAAGTTGTCGATGTCCACGAGGATTATATCGACTCCCCGCTGCTGCTCGATGGCCCGGTCCAGCTCGGAGGGCATGACCTCATCGAAATAGCGCCGGTTGTAGAGCCCGGTCAGGGGATCGGTGACGGCGATCCGTGCTTGCTCGGCCAGTTCCGCCTCCTGCTCGAGGGCCACCTGGCGCAACTGATTTAACGAACGCCTCTTATCGATGAGGTAAATGTTTAGAAGCAAGACCAACCCCACCAGGCCGAACAACAGCAGACCAAAGAAGCGGCTTAACGACGGCGGCAGAGTCCCGGGAACCAGGCTGGCGGAATAGAGAAACAGAATCAACCCGCCGCCGAATACGGTAATGAGAATCAGCGCGATCGACCACAGTTCCCAATCACGTCTTTCGATCTGTTTCAGGTTCGGGCGTAACCCGCGCTGTTGTGCCAATTCCTGGTGGCTCCTCTCGGGGCTTTGGCTCAAGGTGTGCGGCCGGAGGTCCTGCGGTGTTGGAAGCCGACTCTTTCCTGCTTACCCCAATCCCGGCGTCCCACAAGAAATTCGTAGAGTCCCATCACCCTCCAAACCACGGTAATGGGGTGGGTGAAGGGAAACTCGAAAATTCCGAACCACACGAGCCAGACAAAATCTCGCCAGCGATTATACCGCCGGAAGGTGTACTCCTCCAATAAAACCGCCCACAGCGAAAGCAGACTTCCCAGAAGAAAGGTCAGGATCAGGTAGAGGAAGAATATCTCCCGGCTCACCAATCCCAACGCCGCCCCCAGGGGAACAACCACGTAGCCGATCAGCTCGATCAGCGGAGAGAGCATTTCCAGGACGTAGAGCGGGAGAACCAGGAA
>JAPUME010000225.1 GCA_027294185.1 Acidobacteriota bacterium
TCGAGGCGCGGGCTGGCAGGCTCTTTCCTGATTGGCCTGGCGTTTGCTTTCGGCTGGACACCGTGTATCGGGCCGATTCTGGCTGGCATCCTGACGATTGCCGCCACGCGCGAAAGCGTCTACCAGGGTATGTTTCTGCTGTTCATCTACTCGGCGGGTCTGGGGATTCCGTTTTTGCTGACGAGCCTGGGCGTGAGCCGGTTCCTGAAGTTTTACACGCGGTTCCGCGCTCATCTGCACGCGGTCGAGGTTGTCTCGGGCGTGCTGTTGATCGTCATCGGGCTCCTGATTGCGACCAGCCGCCTGGCGATGCTCTCCGGTTACCTGACCTTCCTCAACCGGTTCGCTCTTTAGGGAGTAGGAACTAACTTTGCATCCGGTACTTTGGAGTTACGGTTCTTTTCGGCTGCCCACCTACGGGCTGCTCCTGGCTGTGGGATTGGGGTTGGGAATCTGGACGGCGAGCCGCCTGGGACGGCGGAAGGGGATGGATTCGGGACGGTTGCTCGATTTCAGCACCTGGATGATCATTGCCGGACTTCTGGGCGCCAAGGTACTGATGATCGTTTCGAATGGGGACTACTATTTCCGGAACCCCGGGCAAATTTTCTCCTGGGGGACACTGCAGGCCGGGGGCACGTTTTACGGAGGTTTTTTCGCGGCTCTGTTTTTCGCCGTTTATTACATCCGGATGAACCAGATGCCGATGGGTAAGACGCTCGACGTTTTTGCTCCTGCGCTGGCTTTGGGACATGCGGTGGGAAGGCTGGGCTGCTTTGCTGCCGGGTGCGATTATGGAAAGCCCACGCAGTCGTTTCTGGGGGTGATCTACAGCAACCCGGTCAGCCATGACCTGGTAGGCGTTCCGCTCGGGCTTCGCCTGCACCCGACGCAACTCTATGAGTCGGCGGGGAATCTGGTCATTTTTCTTGGCTTGCTTCTGGCCCACCGGGGCAAAACCAGAGACGGGTCTATCTTTCTCTGGTATCTTCTCTCCTACGGTGCGCTGCGGTTTACCGTAGAGATGTTCCGAGGCGATCCGGGGCGAGGGTCGTATTTTGGGGGCCTGTTGACCCTGCCTCAATTGATGTCGATTGCCGCGGCGATGACGGCTATTATCTTTATGGTCTATTCGAGGAGACGGAACGCAGAAGCCGTGAGCCGTTCCGCAGCCTAAGGAGGCGTAGTAGCGTGCAAAGGACGAAACTCTTGGGTGGTGTCGTGCTGTCGGTGGCATTGGTGGCGGGACTCTATCTGCTGAACCGTTACTGGATCGCGCCTGCCGGCCGGAATATCTCGAATAGTAGTGAACATCCCCTGGCGCCTGACTTCACCCTTGCCAATCTGAAGGGCGGAGAGTTGAGCCTTGCCGATTACAAGGGTAAGGTGGTGTTGCTGAACTTCTGGGCGACCTGGTGTGGTCCCTGCCGGGATGAAGTGCCCGACTTTGTCAAGCTGGTCGAGAGTTACGGCGACCAGGGATTTGTAATCATGGGGATTTCCATGGATGACGGACCCGAGCCGGTACACGATTTCTACGAGGAGTTCAAAATGAACTACCCCGTAGTGATGGGGAACGCACAAGTGGCCCAGCTTTACGGCGGGGTTTTCGGTATCCCGATCAGCTTCCTGATCGGGCGGGACGGCCGCATCTATTCCCAACACATGGGGGTCGTCCCTCGTTCGGTTATTGAGGCCGAAATCAAAGAGCTTCTGGCCCACGACGGACAGGAGGAACTGACGGAATTTCGTTCCGCGAATACCAATGGGGGAGTTGGCTCCGAGCCGATCAGTCTCGGCGACCCCGAGACCATCTACTCCGAGGTTCCCGGTATCAACCTGGCCGGCCTGAGCGGAGAACAGAAAGAGACTTTCAAGGCCGAGCTGGCCAAAGAGGACTGCACCTGCGGTTGCGGGATGAACCTGCTGAAGTGCCGCATCGATGACAGCGCCTGCAGCGTGAGCCTGCGGCTGGCAAAGCAGAAGCTCGAAACCATACAGGGCATCCAGGAGCCGGGAGCATAGTCGATAGTTGATAGTCGGGTTTCCCTTACCAAGACTCCAACATCCAGACGATATGAAAAAGATTCTCATACTCCTGTTTCTTTTCCTTCCCGCAATCGCGGGCGCCCAGTTTTCCAGAAGGGAGCTGGTGAAGGTGCGGGCCATGACGGCGACCGATGCCGCTCACGCCGGCTCAGAGCTTAAGGTCGTGGTGGCCGCGGAAATCACCAAGGGCTTTCACATCAACGATCATCTCCCGACGCTCGACTACCTGATTTCCACTAAGGTCGTTTGGGAGCCGCACCCCGCCATCTCACCCGGCAAAATGGTCTATCCGTCCGGGGAGTTGAAGACTTTCGAGTTTTCCGACATCGCGATATCCGTTTATGAGGGAACGCTGCTGATTGGCGGGTCCCTTGGACTGAGCTCAAAGCTCGCACCTGGCGAGCACAGCCTTCAGGGCAGCCTGTCCTACCAGGCGTGTAATGAGAAGGCGTGCTTTCCTCCGACTCGGGTTCCCGTGGAGGTTCGGTTCCGGATCGTACCCTCTGACACGGCCCTGGAGCGCCTGCACACTGAGATTTTCGATCAGGTTAAATTCGAATGACCGCAGAGCCAACCGCCCCCCTCCGGCCCTTGCCCGAGTCCCCCTGTTCGTGCGGCAGCGGGAAGCCCTACGCGGAATGTTGCGGAGCGGTCTCCTCCGAGCAAGCCGCGGCTTCCGCTTCTCCCGAGTTTCCCAG
>JAPUME010000226.1 GCA_027294185.1 Acidobacteriota bacterium
ACAGCGTAGACGCCAAGACAGGAGAGATTGCCTGGACTCAGAGCCTGGGAACCGTTCAAAAAGGTTCCCCCACCTGGGCTGACGGAAAGCTCTATGTCTCGGAGGTGGACGGGAAGTTCTACATCCTGCGCCCGGGAAGAACCGGCTGCCGGATACTGGACCGAGAGGATTTCAAAACCGCAGAAGGGGATGCCGTCCAGATCAACGGCTCCCCTGCCATTGCCAACGGGCGCATCTATCTCCTGACGCGGAACGCTCTCTACGCCATCGGGGAAAAGAATCGCCGAGCGAGCTTTTCCTCCCCTCCGGAGCCCCTCGAGGAACCGTCTGCGGAAAGCGGCGCAAAAGTGGCGCATGTTCAGATCGTCCCCGGCGAGATTGTTCTCAGTCCGGGAGAGACCGTCAGCTTCACGGCCAGGGCTTACGATGATGGCGGCAGATTTCTTCGAGAAGTTTCCCCCACCTGGTCGCAGGCGGGATTACAGGGAACTCTGAGCAGGCTGGGCACCCTCACCGTCCCGCCCACCAGCGGCCCGCAGGCCGGATCGATTTCCGCGCGAGTGGGCGACTTGACGGCTTCCGCCCGGGTTCGGGTCATCCCTCCCCTCCCCCTGCGGGAAGATTTCGAGGGAGTCGAGGAAGGAAAAGTGCCGGTGGGATGGATTGCAGCCACGGGTAAGTTCGTGGTCGAGACTCGCGACGGAAGCCGGGTTCTGAAGAAGCTGAGCCAGAATCCTCGCTTCTGGCGCACGAATGTCTATATCGGCACTCCCACGATGAGCAGCTACACGGTCCAGGCGGATCTGTTGGGGGTGTTGAGGCGGCGGCGAATCCCTGACATGGGCTTGATCGCAAATCGCTATATTCTGGATATCAAGGGCAGCCAGCAGCGGCTCCAGGTCCGCACCTGGCTCTCCGAGCTGCGCATGTCGAAGTGGATCGATTTTTCCTGGAAGCCCTCGGTCTGGTATCGCGTAAAGATGCGCGTGGATACCGACGACGACAAGGCGATCATCCGAGGAAAAGTCTGGCCGCGCAATGAGCCTGAACCCAGGGCCTGGACCATCGAGGTCGAGGACCCTCTACCCAACCGCGAGGGTAGCCCCGGACTTTACGGCTATTCGAGCTCTGATATTTATTACGACAACGTCATTGTGAGTAGAAACACACCATGAATAATAGACACGCAAGAAATTCGCTATCGCCCGTTCACCTTGGGATGGGAATTCTTTCCTGTTTCCTCCTGCTGGCATTTGCCCGGGCCGCCGACTGGCCCATGTGGGGCGGCGAGCCCACTCGAAATATGGTTTCTGAGGAGACGGGAATGCCGGAGGATTGGGACATCAAAAGCGGCAGGAATATCCGCTGGGTCGCCGCGCTGGGTTCACAGTCCTATGGCAACACGGTCGTCTCGAGAGGAAAGATCTTTGTCGGCACCAATAACGAGCTGGTGCGCAATCCGGCGCTCACCGGAGACCGCGGCGTCATCATGGCCTTCCGCGAATCCGACGGGAAGTTCCTGTGGCAGGCGACCTCGACCAAGCTGGCCGCCGGACGCGTGAACGACTGGCCGGAGCAGGGAGTCTGTTCCTCTCCTGCCGTTGTCGGCGACCGGCTCTACTACGTTTCCAACCGCTGCGAGCTGGTTTGTCTCGACACCGAGGGATTCCTCGACAAGGAAAACGACGGCCCCTTCACCGAGGAAGAGGATAAAGCGGAAATCGACGGCGACGTCATCTGGAAACTCGACATGGTCGAGGAGTTGGGAGTGTTTCCCCACAACCTTGCTACAAGTTCTCCGCTGGTCGTGGGCGACCTCGTCTTTATTTGCACTTCGAACGGTGTCGATGAGAGCCACATCAACATTCCCGTTCCCCTTGCCCCCAGCTTCATCGCCGTCAATCGTCACACCGGTGAGGTGGTATGGGAGGACGATTCTCCCGCCGAGAACATTGTGCACGGGCAGTGGTCCTCTCCCGCTTACGGTGTCGTAAACGGAAAGCCGCAGGTCATCTTCCCCGGTGGCGACGGATACCTTTACGCCTTTGAACCCGAGACCGGAAAGAAAATCTGGTGGTTCGACTGCAACCCCAAGGGTTCGGAATGGAAGGGCGGCCGGGGGACGAAAAACAACCTGATCGCCACTCCGGTCGTTTATGACAACAAGGTATTCATCGCCGTGGGGCAGGACCCGGAACACGGCGAGGGTGCGGGCCACCTGTGGGCCATTGACGCGACGAAGGAAGGCGACGTCACCGATTCCGCCGTGGTCTGGCACTACGATTTCCGCCGGACCATCTCCACCGTGGCCATTCAGAACGGGCTGCTCTTTGCCGCCAACCTGACCGGATTCCTGCACTGCATCGACCTGGAAACCGGGAAGAAATACTGGGAGCATGACCTGTTGGCCGCCGTATGGGGTTCCCCTTACCTGGTGGACGGGAAACTCTACATCGGCGACGAGGACGGAGATGTCACGGTCCTCGCGGCTTCCAAGGAAAAGAAAGTGATCGCGGAGATGAATATGGGAAACTCGGCCTACGGCACGGCGGTGGCTGCCAACGGTGTGCTCTACATCATGACCCGTTCTGATCTCTACTCCATCGCCAAATAACCGGGACTACCTGAGACTATGAATCCAAACATAACCCAAGCCTCCCCCTCTCTCGAATCCAGCATCGAGCAGGCGCAGGAAAAACTGGACGCCTGGGTGCGCGAGATTATCGCCTGGCATTTTGATCCCGCTACGGGCTGTCCCTTCTGGCTCGACTTCGCCTCAAAACTCGATTGGGACCCTCGCACTGAAATTCAAGGATACGACGACCTGGGCCGATTCGGGCTATTTCAGGACGAGTGGCTGCGGGGCGGGCCGGTCCGCCGCTGGGTGCCGAAAGCCTACGCGAAGAGTCCCCTTTATGTGTTTGAAACCGGGGGCAGCACCGGTGTCCCGAAAAGCCGGATCAACATCGATGACTTCCGCATCGACTACACCGAGTTCAGCAAGACGCTGCCCGATAACGCTTTCCCTCCCGGGGCCGATTGGCTTTCGCTCGGGCCGAGTGGCCCGCGCCGATTGCGACTGGCGGTGGAACATCTGGCGCAGGTCCGGGGCGGAATCTGTTTTCACGTAGACTTTGACCCTCGCTGGGTCATCAAATTAATTAAGAAGGGCGATCGACAGGCTGTCGAGGCCTACAAGGCGCATGTAATCGACCAGGGCCTTACGCTGCTCGGAGCGCACCCCAACATCCGGTGTCTGTTTACGACGCCGAAACTGCTGGAGACACTCTGCGAGAGTGCATCGCTCAAAAAGCTGGGAATTACGGGCGTCTTCTGCGGAGGAACGGAGGTCACGCCGCAGTTTCATCGCTTTGCCCGTGAGGAGCTGATCGAGGGCGCCTATCTCGCTCTCACCTACGGAAATACATTGATGGGACTGGCCTGCCACAAACCTTTTGCCCCGGCCGATCAATTCGCCGTGATCTACTATCCGCCTCATCCGCGCGCTGCGGTGGACGTCGTCGATCGGGACAACCCGGATCGTGTTGTGGAATACGGCGAAACCGGACGGGTCCGACTCACGAC
>JAPUME010000227.1 GCA_027294185.1 Acidobacteriota bacterium
ATCAAACCATCCATAGGGTCGAGAATAATCGCAGGGGGACGAAAACCAGTCGGGATGTACGAATTACGGCTTATTGCATCACAGCAAGTAGTAGTCGATCAGGTCCAACATCACCTGGAAGATGCGGCCCAGCTCGCCGTATCGGATTCGGTCCGCCTCGTCGGAAGGCTGATGGTCCGGCGTGACGGTGATCCCGTGCTGCTTTTCCAGATCGACGCCTCGATGCGCCTTCCGGTTCCGTCGTCGGCTCGGACGACCCAGGCGACGGCAACCATGACTGCAAGCGCCGGATAAAATTTTTGGTTACGCATCTTCTTCCTATTCCGCACACCGAAATCCAAGATTATTCAGACCCGAGTCCACGGGCGTCATCTGTCGCGCCGCCACGCGGTACCCGGTGCAGTAGTTTGAGGCGCAAAGCCAGGAGCCGCCGCGAATCACTTTTTCCGCTCCGCTCTCCGGCCCCGAAGGATTTGAAACAGGCGACGAACTGAAATAGCTGGGGGAATACCAATCGGCCGTCCACTCCCAGACGTTCCCGGCCATGTCGTAAAGACCGTAGCCGTTGGCGGGAAAATTTCCCACCGATGACGTTGAAGCGAACCCGTCCTCGCCTCTGTCGCCGGCGGGAAAGATACCCTGCCAGGTGTTGGCCATGAAGCGGCCCTCAGGGTTGAGTTCATTTCCCCATGCGTACTCCGTATCTTCGAGTCCGCCTCTTGCGGCCCACTCCCACTCCGCCTCCGTCGGCAGGCGCTTTCCCGACCAGCCGCAGTAGGCCGTCGCATCATTCCATGAGACGTGGATGACGGGGTGGTCCAGGCGGTCCTCAATGGACGATTCCGGTCCGTCGGGATGCCGCCAGTCGGCTCCAGAGACCGGACCCCAACTGTGCTGCCCGGGGTCGAAAACTCCCGACCAGCCGTACCTTTCCGCCTCGGAAACGAAATCCACCGATTCGACGAATTCTCGAAAACGTCGATTTGTGACCTCGGTGCGGTCAATCGCAAAAGAACCTACCCGCACTTGGTGTGGCGGCCCTTCATAGGGCAAACCGTGATCGGTTCCCATGAGGTAGCTTCCCTCTGGAATGGCAACCATTTCATCCCCTACACTCGCCGCATCGCTGCATCCTGCGCCGCACAGGACGGGTACGAGCAGAAGCAATCCGGCGGCCACCGGATGAATCCAAAATTTCCTCTGCCGCAGAGGGGAATCCGTATTGCTTTCCTTACCCTGAGATTGAAGCGACATGCGTCGATCTTGAGCGCCGGGAGAAGCGGGCGATCAATTCCGTCCCCTCGAAGCTACGGCAAAAGTGGCCCGCACTTCGGGGCTTTCCTTATACCCCAGTCGAATCGCCCTTACGCGAAGCTCAGCCGTTCGGTCGAGCGTAATTCCGCCGCTGTAGAGTTTCCAGGCCGGCTCGTCGCCCCCCTCAGTGGTGTAGGCGATGGAGGCGCCGTCGGTGGGACTCGTGATTTTCACTCGCACCGGCGAGTTGAAACGGCCTCCGTTCGGGGTGAGGAGCGGCGCTGCGGTCACCTGCCATTCGCCGCCCGGGCGCATGCGCTCCTTGAGTTCTTCTTCGGGAATGAGTCCGAGGTCCCCGGTGTCTTTCATCCAATTTTCAAGAGCAGCGCGCATTCGCTTCATTACATCCTGATGGTCGGGGGAGTCAGCCAGGTTATTCACTTCATGCGGGTCCACGGTAACGTCATAGAGTTCTTCGACGGGCTTGGTGGGCAGGAAATGGAGTTTCTCGGGCCCTTTGAGCTTGCCGAATTTGTTGTACTCTCGCATGACTTGCATCGTGGGCATCTGCTCCATGTACCAGATGAATTGGACGTAGGGTTTCCCCGGCTCGAAGTTGCGGATGTATTTGTACTTCTTATCCCGCACGGCGCGGATGATGTCGTAGGTCTCATCCATGCGGTCGCGCGCGGCATAAACGTAATTGCGGGGCGGAGCGGACTGTTCACCCAGGAATGCCTGTCCCTGGATATAAGAGGGAATCTTGACTCCAGCCAGCGACAAGACGGTCGCGCCGAAGTCGACAAAACTTACCAGGTCATCCCGCACCGTGCCCGGCTTGATCTTTCCCGGCCAGCGAATCATCAGCGGAACCCGCATGCCGGAATCGTAGACCCAGCGTTTCGCGCGCGGCAGCCCGCGCCCGTGGTCCCCGTAGAAAAAGACGATGGTGTTATCGGCCAGCCCGTCTTCTTCGAGCTGGGCGAGAAGCTCTCCCACCTTGTAGTCCATGGCAGTAATCAGGTCGTAATAGTTGGCCCAATCGCGGCGGACGATCGGGTCGTCGGGATAGTAGGGAGGAAGTTGGGCCTTGGCCGGATCGTGACGGTCCTCAGGTGTCAGGGCCGCCGTCAGGCGCGCGAATCGCTCCGGTTCCGCGCGGATGCGACTCTCATGGGTGACGGTAAAGTTGATAACGGAAAAGAAGGGCTGACCCTCCGCGCGGCCTCTCCAGTGGGCTTTGCGGCTGCTTTCATCCCAGGCGGTGAGGGGCGGGTCGAAGTTGTAGTCGGTCTTGACGTTGTTTGAGCAGTAGTAGCCCGCCGCCCGCAGGTATTCGGTGAAGCACTTTACATAAGGCGGGGGAACCCCCTTCGAGCGCATGTGATGGGTGCCGATCGAAGTCGGATACATCCCGGTGATGAGCGCCGAACGGCTGGGCGCGCACACGCCCGAGATGGAGAAGGCGTTCGTGAAACGAGCGCCCTCGGAGGCAAATCGGTCCAGGTTAGGTGTGCGAGCCTCGGAGTCGCCATAGCAGCCCAGATCGGGGCTCATGTCCTCAGTCGTGATCCAGAGAATGTTGGGCCGGGTCGGTGGATGCGCTTTCCCCCTGTTGAGCCATGCGCCCGCGAACAGGAGCAGGCAGGCCAACAGGGTAAGCGTAACAGGCTTTGCAATCCTTCTATAGTCGGGTCTCATTCTCACGCCTCCTGGGAATTGAAGCTCATTTTCTATTGTTCATTTGTTCATTGGATCATTGGATTATTGATTTATGAAAACCGGCTGGGTCCAGGCGACATAGCCCATCGAATTTACCACTCTCGCCCGCACGTATTTCTCTTTTCCCGTAAACCGGTAGCGAGGCGAGGGTCCATAGACGGTGGTCAGTACGCGCCCCCCCTCTCCAATGAAATAAGTCGTGTACTTGAAAGTAGGTACTTCCCGGATGGTAATCCTGATCTCCTTCTCATTCGCCTCATAGTCGGAGAGAGTTACGCCGGTCGAGGCGTAGAAGTCGCCGCTTTCCATGGCCTCGAGAATCGCCAGGGGAGAAAGCTCCGCGGCCCGTACCATGATCCACCCACGACCGGGGTTGGCGCGGTCACGAGAGAACTCGCCCTTGAAATGGTGCGCGTCGTCCACTGCGATCCCGTAGATTAACTTTCCATGGGTCAGAATGTCGTCCCACATCTGCTCCAGGCCCGGGTTTCCGCTGCCGCCGTGATTGTGGGCTGACGAGTGGCCGTTGTAGATCTCGAAGAGCTTGTCATTTTTGACCATGCGGATGTGGTCAGCGTTCAAAGCCCATAAGAAATTCGGATGATTGATATGCGGGACGCCTTCTGCGCGGCGAATCGCGTCGACGTTATTCTGAATCGTATCGACGATGCTCGTGCCGTGCTGAGGCGGCACCACTTCGCGGATATTCAGGCCGTTCACGTGGATGGGCTTTCTCTCAAAGCTGTCGGTCACCTCTTCGCCGGGAATCAGGATGAATTTCTCGCTTGCGCCGAAGGTAGAGTTGAGGCCGTCCACAGCCGTCAAATAGTTATGGTCGGAGAGCACCAGGAAGTTGTAACGGTGCCC
>JAPUME010000228.1 GCA_027294185.1 Acidobacteriota bacterium
AACTGGGCATGTAGGCGGGAGGTCAGGCGCGCAGTGCAGCGGCATTCCAGGCAATGATTGGGGAGACTAAACAGCCGGACAGGCGGGGCCTGCTCCTGGCACTCTCGATACTAAGCCCCGTAACATCAATGAGTTGGCGCACTACCGATTCAGTGGGTCCACATTAGGTTAAGCCAGGGGGGCGGGATGCCCGCCCCCCCGCAGACCGGCTGCCCCCAGCGTCCTCCGCTCGGGGGAAGAATGGGAACAGCTTCCGAATCCCGGCCTCCTCGGGCTGGCTGCCGTACTCGGTTGACTCGAAGGCCTCGGCATGCCTGATCGAGTTGGCCCGGCCGCCGTAGCGCTTGCGCAGCGCATCCTTCTATCTTCCATCTCCCACCTTCCACCTTCCACTGCCGCTGAAACACCCATCGGGGAGACCGCCACTCGAGCCGCCTCTCCTTGCGAGCGGCACGCGTGGTCAGCTTATTGAACCCCACAACGAGGGCTCCTCTCTTCAGCTACCATGCACATGTTGTGGGATTCGATTCCAGTTTTTGAAATTGATGGGAGTTGAAGCATTCACGGACCTTACTTGCATTCCTCAGGTGGATCGACGCTCAGGGTTTGGTGAGCCCTGGTGTGACGCCGACGATGAGCGCCTGGAGCATGGATTGGGACTGCAGTGCAATTGGGTTCTTCCCGTCGTGAGGTTAGTCTCCGATCTTTGGAGGGGTGCGGGTATTTGGGGCCGGGTCATGGGAGCGGGGCATTGGGGCGAGGCTCCTACTCTGATAAAGGAAATTCTGCTTTCACTTCTGCGCACAAGGAACTAGATTATCGGGGAGCAAGACAGCTCTCGGCTTGAATTCCTGACCTGGAGAGACGCTATGACGAATTTGACAAATCGAAGAAGGTTTATCCAAACGGTTACGGCGGGCGCGGCAGCCGTCGCCTCGTCGGCCCGAAGCTATGCGGCCGTGCCTGGTGCGAACGAGAGATTTCGCATGGGGGTCATCGGCTGCGGCATCATGGGGACTGCTCACATCGACGCCCTGCTTGGGATGAAGGACTCCGACAACGTGGAAGTCGGGGCGGTGTGCGACGTCTATCAAAAGCGCCGGGAGGCAGCAGCGGCCAAGACCGGAGCCGATCCTTACGTCCACTATGCAGAACTGCTCGCTCGGAAGGACCTCGACGGTGTGGTCATTGCCACGCCCGAGCACTGGCACCATCGCATGGCGATCGATGCCCTTCATGCCGGCAAGCATGTCTATCTTGAAAAACCTATGACCCAAACCATCTCGCAAGCGCAGGAGGTGGTCCGCAAGGTTCGGAGTTCCGGGCTCAAACTGCAAGTGGGTGTACAAGGGATGTCCGACGAAACCTACGAGGTGGCGAACGAATATGTGCGGCAAGGTACGCTCGGGAAGGTGGTCATGGCGCAGATTGATTATTCGGGGAACTATGCGGAAGAGTTCTGGTACCACGAGATCGACCCCGACATCCGGCCAGGCGTCAACCTCGACTGGGACACCTGGCTGGGTCCGGCCCCGCGGCGGCCCTGGGACCCGCTTCGCTTTACGCTATGGCGCCACTATTGGGACTATTCCGGCGGCATCGCCACCGACTTCTTCATTCACCGCATCACGCGCATCCTGAAGTCATTGGGTCTCGGTTTTCCCGAGCGCGTCACCGCGACGGGAGGCAAGTGGCACTACACCGAGAGTCCGGCTGAAGTCCCCGATACGTTCAACATGCTGTGCGATTACCCGGGAGGGCCTACCGTAGCGCTGATCTCGTCGATGGCCAACGACACGAAGATCAAACACGTCCTCCGGGGCCACAAGGCGACTCTCGAATTCACGCCCGATGGTTTCCTGATCACGCCGCAGTCGCCGCGCGTCCTGGGAAAACGGCCCGAGGAGGGGAGAAAGGCGAAGGATGTGCACCTCCTGGTCTACAAGAAAAAGGGGGCCGAAGACATCACGCTCCACCATCGAAATCTGCTGAACGCCGTGCGCCAGGGGGAAGCTCTGCGCTGCGACGTCGAGCTGGGTTACTACGGGGCGGTGGTCACCTTGATGGGTGTCCAATCATTCCGCGAGCAGGCCTATTTGAAGTGGAACCGAGGGAAGGAAACAGTAGAATCTGCCTAGGCCCGGTCCAAGCGTGAATTGCGATCACCACTCTGGAAGGAGCGTCCCTGGCGCTCCTGTTCCGCTGGCGAAGGCACAGGTATCAGGGAGAGGACTGAGGCCGGAAGCGAAGGGTTTGTTATACATTGGGTGCACACGCTGAAAAGATTGGCTCCCTACGGAATGCAGGCAGAATGAGCACGCAAAAGACAAAACGCAACAAGGTGAAGCGCCCGGCTCGCGGCCACGGTTTCGGAACTGCGCCCGTCTTTCTTGCCGCCATCAGCACACTATTCGGCGCGATCATGTTCCTGCGATTCGGCTACGCGGTGGGACACCTGGGATTTCTTGGTGCCTTGTGGCTGATCCTGCTGGGGCACATGGTTACGATTCCTACGGCGATGGCGGTCGCCGAAATCACAACCAATCGGCGCGTAGAAGGCGGAGGCGAGTATTACATCATCAGCCGCTCCTTCGGCACCACGATTGGGGGCGCCATCGGCATTCCCCTCTACTTTTCGCAAGCCATCTCGGTGGCATTCTACATGATTGCATTTTCCGAGGCGTTCCGGCCGGTCTTCGCCTGGCTGGCGGCGGACTATGGCTTTAGCGGGGACGTCCGGATGATCAGCCTGCCCGTCACCTTACTGCTTATAATTCTTGTCTCTGCCAAAGGGGCGGCGTTTGGAGTTCGAGGACTTTGGGTCGTGGCCGGCATTCTGGTTGTATCCCTCACCCTGTTTTTCCTGGGAGAGGGACCGGCGAGTGGATCGTCAGAAGTGATTCCTCTAACGGCTCGCGTTTCCGACCCGGACAGTTTTATACGAGTTTTTGCGATCTGTTTTCCTGCCTTTACCGGAATGACAGCCGGCGTCGGCCTATCAGGGGATCTAAGAAATCCTCGCCGATCGATCCCTCTGGGGACATTCTCGGCCACGGTGGTCGGATTGCTGGTTTATGTATTTCTGGTTGCCAAGCTTTCGTGGAACGCGACTCCAAACGAGCTGGCGACCGACCAGTTCATTATGGGCAAGATCGCACTCTGGGGCCCCATTATTCCCATCGGTCTGGCAGCGGCGACATTTTCCTCGGCCCTCGCCTCGCTTATGGTGGCTCCTCGCACCCTGCAGGCCTTAGCCCGCGACCGGGTGCTGCCTTCGGCTCGAATCAATGCACTATTGGCCCGGGGGCGGGGGACCAGCCAGGAGCCTGTGCGTGCGATCCTGGTATCGGGCGTCATCATCCTGTTGTTCGTAGGGCTGGGGAGTGTCGATTTTGTGGCACGAATCATCACCATGTTTTTCCTGGTGACTTACGGCGCTCTCTGTAGTGTGTCTTTTCTCGAACACTTTTCCGGGAACCCGTCTTATCGCCCCTCGTTTCGATCCCGCTGGTACGTTTCGCTATTGGGTGCTGTGATGTGTTTCATGTTGATGTTTCAAATACAGCCCCTTTATGCGGTGCTGGCCCTGTTCTTGATGTGGGGCCTCTACTGGGGCCTTCGGCATGGCCGGCGTGAGGAGCGGGACCTTTCGGTGATCTTGAAGGGGGTGATGTTTCAACTGACTCGCCGCCTTCAGATCTCATTGCAGCAAAGCCGAGCCGGTACGGACCGGAGAGATTGGCGGCCCTCCTTTATCGCGATTACCCGACACTCGCTTGACCGCTTGTCCCATTTTGAATTGCTTCGATGGGTCTGCCATCGACATGGATTCGGCCAATTTATCCACTATGTGGCCGGAGAGCTCTCCATCGAATCCAGGAAGCAGGCCGAGGCCATCGTTGAAAAGTTGATCCAACGGACGAAGGCCAGCCATGCAGGCGTTTTTGTAGAGACCGTGATCGCCCCCTCGATGAAGACGGCGCTGGCCCAGGTGGTGCAAGTCCCGGGGATTTCCGGCTTGCCCAACAACAGCATTCTTTTCGAATTCCCTCAGAATGAAGCGGAGGAAATCAAGGAAGTCATCGAGGGCGCTCGACTCATCTCCCCCCTCAATTACAATATCTGTATCCTGCGCTCTTCCGAATTTCGCTTCGGCTACCGCAAGAACATTCATATTTGGCTGACGAAAGACGACTTGACCAATGCTCCCCTGATGATCCTGTTGGGATACATCATCATCGGGCACCCGGACTGGAAGGACGCCGAAATCAGTGTGTTCGCCTGCTTTCCGGGGAATCGGTTGGAGCAGGAACTGGAAAACTTGAACGACATGATCGTTAAGGGCCGCCTGCCTATTTCCAGCAAGAAGGTTACACCCGTGTTTTACGGCGACGAATCTTCTTTCGAGCTTGCAGCCGCCGATCGTTCGGCGAATGCTGATTTGGTAATCCTTGGTCTCACTCGACAGGAAATCCTTAAGGATACGAAGTCGGCATTGATTTCCCACCCCAATCTAAAAGATGTCCTTTTCGTGAACTCCAGGCAGCGCATTTCAATATTTTAGGGAGAAGACGCCCACAAGCGGATTCTCAGAAAAAAGATTTGGGTGCAGGCTGTCTCGTAGTGATCTCTCCCGCACCGTACTCTCTGATCCAGGAGCCGACTTCGATAACGCCGACCTGAATAACGAATAACCTCGGGCGAGTCCCTCACGCCCAGCTTCCGCAGAATAGCTATCATCAGGCCCCGGTTGGTGAAACC
>JAPUME010000229.1 GCA_027294185.1 Acidobacteriota bacterium
CGAACCCTGCGTCAGGGCTTCCCGGAAGTCATCTTCGCCCAGGGCAAGGCTCCCGAGCAGGTGGAAGCTATCGTGGCGAAAATGATGGCCAAGCGGCACAACATCCTGATCACCCGCAGCAATCAGGAGTTCTACCGGCGGGTCCGCAAAGTCGCTCCCAAAGCCAAATTCCATGCTCTCTCGGGAGCCATCACCGTCGAACACGAACGGAAGAACCGCGGTCGCGGCACCATCCTGGTGGTCTCGGCCGGAACCGCAGACATCCCGGTGGCCGAAGAAGCTCTGGTCACGGCCAAAATCATGGGGAACCGTGTAAAGGCCGTCTATGACGTCGGCGTGGCAGGGCTGCACAGGCTCCTTGATCAGATGGGAGTTCTTCGCAAGGCTCGCGCCATCATCTGCGTGGCAGGGATGGAGGGAGCCTTACCGAGCGTGGTCGGAGGATTGGTCGCGGTTCCCGTGATCGCCGTACCGACCAGCATCGGCTACGGCGCAAGTTTCAATGGTCTGGCCGCGCTGCTGGGTATGTTAAATAGTTGCGCGCCGAACGTCGCCGTCGTCAACATCGACAACGGCTTCGGCGCGGGCTGTCTGGCCAGCATGATCAACCGCTAGGCAAACCGCTCCTCTTCCCTAAAGAAAACCGCAAGGCAATTGCCTGGAAGCGCGTCTCGCACGGCAGGAACGAGCAGGCACCGATTTGAAACTTCCTCCGGCAAAGCGTTTCATGTCCCTAATACTCGTTGTGGTGGCGTTCTTCCTGGTGATGGGACTCATCGTCCGTCTGATGGAAAATCGCCTCGCTTACTTCCCTACTCCTTTCCCTGAGAATTTCGGCGAACCATCGCACTACGGGTTGAATCTGGAAGACGTTTTCCTTACCACCTCCGACGGCAAGCGCATCCACGGCTGGTTTCACCCGGTTTCCGAAAGCCCTTCGGTTCTGCTCTGGTTCCACGGCAACGCCGGGAACCTGGCCGACCGGATGGACCATCTTCAAATCCTGTCTCTGCTGGGTGTCAATGTTTTCGCCATCGACTACCGAGGCTACGGAAAGAGCGAAGGCTCTCCCGATGAAGAAGGTATCTATCGTGACGCGGACGCCGCTTACCGTTTCCTGACCGAGAAAAAGGAATTCGACCCGGCTCGGATTATCGTTTACGGAATTTCTCTCGGCAGCGCAGTAGCGATGGATTTAGCCGTCCGCAAGAGGTGCGCAGGGCTGATTCTTTCCGCGCCGTTCACCAGCGCTCGCGAGATGACTCGCAGGATGTTTCGCATCCCCTTCCTCGAATACTTTCCCCGGACGCGCTTCGATAACCTGCGCAAAATCGCACAAATCCGCGTGCCGGTGCTCATCCTGCACGGGACCCAGGACGACCTCGTGCCTTTCGAGATGGGCAAGAGACTCTTCGAGGCGGCGAACGAACCGAAAACCTTTTTCCCGGTAGAAGGCGCCGGTCACAATGACATCTACGTCATTGCACAAGAAGATTACCTGGACCAGATGCGGAAGTTTGTGGATTTCTCTTCTCAAGAGGAGGAAGCGGTCGAACGTTAGCGCAGAACCCGTCGTTTGCTTCTGCGGTGTTTACCGCCGAAAATACAAGCCGCGGAACCGGACTAGCGGGTTCCGCGCTGCCGGCTTCTCTTCTTAAGGAAAGCTAAACCGGGACGGGAGTAGGACTCCCCAATTGCCGGGTAACAAGGCGGGAGAGCAGTTCGCGGAGAGTTTCGGGACCCTGCTCGCCTGCGAAAACGAAGGCTCCTTTTTCCTCCGACCAGTCCAGTTTGAAGCTGGTGGCGAGGGCCGAGACCCAAATTTGACGGGCTGAGCCGTTGGGAGTGATGACGAAAGTGCCCGGAGGCTCTTCAAACAATACTTTCAGCGCACCGCCCTCGTTGTCTACCTCCAGGTCATATTCGTCCTCAAGCCGACTCAGGGCGTTTTCAATCTCGCGGATGGTACCTTCTGCTTTTTCCTGGAACGTCTTTTCGTCGATTCTCTCAACCATTGAATACTCCTTCTCGAATGGGTCGCAGCACACGGATGGCCAGGAAATCATGCGGCTAGGCAGAGGCCTCGGGGCGGGAGGCATCGCCTCCTCCTCTGGTTCCGCCGGACGTGGCGGCCCCGTGGCATTTCTTATATTTCTTACCGCTACCGCAGGGGCAGGGGTCGTTGCGGCCCACCTTCTGCCCGCGGACGACGGTCTTCGGTTTGGCCATGGCCTCACCGCCGCTGAAGCGGAGTTCGGCCGCCTCACGCCGCTTCCGGCGCTGGTATTCGCGAATCAGAGCTTCCTCGTCCTCCGGCGTGCGCATCAGGAAGAGGTAACGAAGGGTTTCGTCCTCCACGCGGTCCATCATGGCTTCGAACAAGGTGAATGATTCCCGCTTGTACTCGATCAGCGGGTCGCGATGGCCATAGCCGCGCAGGCCGATGCCTTCCTTCAAGTGGTCCATGGTCAGCAGGTGGTCCTTCCACTGCTTGTCGACCACCTGCAGGAGGGTCATGCGCTCATACCAGCGCATGCGTTCCGGCCCGATGACCTTCTCCCGCTCCCCGTATCGGTCTCGCACGATCTGGGTAAGTTGATCGCGGAGCGATTCGTACTCTTTTACTTCGAACGGCAGTGAGTGATCCTTCAGATTGATTCCGAACCGGTTCCAAATTTCCTTACCGAGGTTCTCCAGGGTCCACTGGTCAGCCTGCGCGTCCTTTGGGCAATGGGTCTCCAGCAGCCAGTCCGCCACACGCCCGCAGGCCTCCATCAGGTATTCCTTCTGCTCCCCGCCCTCCAGCAGCCGACGGCGGAGGCCGTAGATCGTTTCCCGCTGCTTGTTCATCACGTCGTCATATTCGAGCAGGTGTTTGCGGGACTCGAAGTTTTGCGACTCGACGGTCTTCTGCGCCACCTCGATGCGCTTGGATATCAGGCGCGACTCGATCGGCACACCCTCCTCCATGCCCAGCTTGTGCATGATGCGCGAGATACGCTCCCCTGCAAAAATGCGCAGCAGGTCGTCCTCAAGCGACAGGTAGAAACGAGACGAGCCGGGATCGCCCTGCCGCCCCGCCCGGCCTCGCAACTGGTTGTCAATCCGGCGAGACTCGTGCCGTTCGGTACCCAGGATGTGAAGGCCTCCGACCTCTACGACGTCGCCGTGCTCACCGGCGACCTGACTTTGGAATTTTTCAAGGGCTCCCTGCCTCTGCTCCGCGGTGGCGGAGTCGAAATCGGCGCCCCGCTTACGCAATGAGTCTCGCGCCAGGGACTCGGCGTTGCCGCCGAGAAGAATGTCAGTGCCGCGTCCCGCCATGTTGGTTGAAATGGTGACGGAACCCAAACGTCCGGCCTGAGCCACGATCTCGGCCTCGCGCTCGTGCTGCTTGGCATTCAGCACGTTGTGCTTGAGCTCGTTATCCTGTAACACTTTCAGGAAACGCTTCGGTACGGC
>JAPUME010000023.1 GCA_027294185.1 Acidobacteriota bacterium
TCCCCGCGCATTGCCGAAGATTTGGACGCGGCGCTGGTGGGTTTGGAAGAAGTGCTGGCCCAAAGTGATTTCCTTTCGCTTCACGCCAGCCTGACTCCCGAAACCGAGCACCTTATCAACGAGAAGAGCCTCGCAAAGATGAAGCCGGGCGTTCGCATTGTGAATTGCAGCAGGGGCGAAATGGTGAACGAAGCCGACCTGCTGGCGGCCCTGGAATCGGGACATGTAGGCGGGGCCGGCTTGGATGTCTTTGAAATCGAACCCCCACCGCCGGGTTCCCCCGGAGCCAAACTTCTGGCCCACCCGCGTGTCGTGGCCACGCCTCACATTGCCGGGTCCACTGAAGAAGCGCAGGAATCCGTGGGCATTGGCATCGCCGAGCAGATCTCGGAATACCTGCGGGACGGGATTTCAAGAAGCGCTGTGAATCTTCCTCCCGTATCCGCCGAAGAGTTCAAGAAGCTTGAGCCTTATATTCAACTGGGGGAGAAGGAGGGTTCTTTCCTGGCGCAAATGGCAACGGGGCGAATGGATCACGTGCGCATCAGCTACGACGGCGGCCTGGCCGAGCTCAATACCCATCTGGTCAAAAGCGCCGTGCTGAAGGGAATCCTGAACGTGATCCTTTCCGAGAAGGCCAATCTGATTAACGCCGGAACCATCGCTGAGGAGAGGGGAATCGTCGTCGAGGAGCTGCGAAGCACCCGGCGGGTCGCCGTTTCGAACTCCCTCGGAGTTGCCTTGCGGACGGCCGGGGATTCGCCGTCTATCCTGGGAATGGTCGGAATGGGAGGCAGCCTGCGGATTCTCGGCATCAACGATATCGATGTGGAAGCGCCGCTGCAGGGCATCCTTCTTTTGATCAAGAACCAGGATGTTCCCGGAGTAATCGGCCGCGTAGGGACGATCCTTGGGAATGGGAAGGTCAATATCGCGAATTTCGCCCTGGGACGCGCCCCCGGCACGGACCAGGCCATCGGCGTGGTCAACGTGGACCAGCCCGTCCCCGAAGCGGTGCTGGCGGAAATTCGGGCGGTCCCTGCGATCGGCGTGGCGCACCTGATCCAGCTTTGACCAATTTTTTGATCGATTCCGGTCGCTTCACTCAGGTTTCAGATCTGACCCTCTGTGTTGATTCACCACTGGCCCACGTGATTGATTACCTTTCTTTGGCTGAGGCCACCTGACCTCCCCAGGAGGAGACCCGATGCCTTCCTATCAAGGTGTGGACTTTCTCAATATCGACTCCTTTCTCAGTGATGAAGAGAAACTCGTCCGCCAGACGGTGCGCCGCTTTGTGGACGAGCAGGTAAATCCGTCCATTGAGGAGTGGAACCGAGAGGGTAGGTTCCCTCTGCACCTGGTCAAGCCGATGGCGGAGCTGGGATTTCTGGGAGCGGGTCTCAGTGGTTACGGCGGCTCGGGCATGAACAGCGTCCAGTACGGACTGGTGATGCAGGAGCTCGAGCGGGGCGACAGCGGCTTGCGGAGTTTTGTCTCCGTGCAGTCGGCGCTGGTAATCTACCCGATATCAACCTACGGGTCTGAGGAACAGAAAAAACGCTGGCTGCCCCGATTGAGTTCCGGCGAGGCGATCGGTTGTTTCGGCCTGACCGAGCCCGACTTCGGCTCCAACCCCGCCGGCATGCGGACGCGCGCTGTCAAGGACGGCGACTTTTACGTTCTGAACGGGGAGAAGACCTGGATTACCTCCGGCAGCATCGCGGAGGTGGCCCTCATTTGGGCGCGGTTGGGCGAGGCAAATGGCGTCGTGCGGGGCTTCCTGGTGGAGAAGGGAACACCGGGGTTTGTGGCGCAGGATATTCACGGGAAACATTCGCTGCGAGCTTCGGTTTCTTCGAGCCTCTCTCTGGGTGAGGTTCGGGTCCCGGCGGCGAATATGCTCCCCAAAGCGGAGGGGATGAAGGGGCCCTTGAGCTGCCTGACGCAGGGGCGCTACGGCATCGGATGGGGCACGCTGGGGGCCGCGATGGCCTGCTACCACGAGGCATTGGAGTTTACCAAAGCGCGCAAGCAGTTCGGTAACAAACCCATCGCCGGGCATCAGCTGGTGCAGGAGCAACTGGTCGAGATGGTCACGGAAATCAGCAAGGGACAACTCCTGGCTCTGCACGTGGGACGGCTGAAGGATGAGGGAAGACTCGATTCGGCACACGCGTCCCTGTTGAAACGGAACAACACCCGCATGGCCTTGCAGGTGGCGCGCGCGGCGAGAGACCTGCTGGGAGCGAACGGCATTACCTCAGACTACTCAGTTTTCCGCCACATGGCGAATCTTGAATCCGTCGCCACCTACGAAGGCACCCACAATATCCACACGCTGATTTTGGGCCAGAAGATTACCGGAATCCCCGCCTACGAATAAGCCGGCCCGCGTGTTCGCGGCTATTTCGCTTCTTTCCAGTTTGGTCCCACTCCCATATCCACTTTGAGCGGAACGCGGAGAGCGTAGGCGCCCTCCATCTCAGCTTTTATTATCGGTGGTGTGCTCTTCTGTTCTTCTCGGGCAAGCTCGAAGACAAGTTCATCGTGCACGGTGAGGATCATTCGGGAACGCACTTTTGAATCCTTGAGCCGGCGCTGGAGGCGGACCATGGCCAGTTTCATCAGGTCGGCGGCGGAGCCCTGGAGCGGCGTGTTCAGCGCCTCGCGCTCCGCCCGTCGACGCATTGCAATGTCTTTGCTGTTGATTTCCGGGATGGGTCGCAGACGCCCGAGCAGGGTCCGCACCTGACCCGTTTTTCGCGCCTCCTCGATCTGAGAGTCCAGATATTTTTTTACACTGCTGTAGCGGCGAAAATATTCGTCGATATACTGCTGGGCCTCGCCCCGCGAGGTGCCGGTCCGTTGCGCCAATCCAAAGGAACTTAGCCCGTAGATCACCCCGTAGTTGATCGCCTTGGCCATGCGACGATGCTCGTGGGTTTGAAGCCCCGGAAGCACGCCGAAGATCTCCTGCGCGGTGAGAGAGTGAATGTCCTCGTCGCGGCGAAAGGCTTCGAGGAGCAGCGGGTCCTCAGATAGGTGGGCGAGAACGCGAAGCTCGATCTGTGAATAGTCGGCGGAGAGAATCAGGAATCCCTTTTCCGAAACGAAGGCGGAACGGATACGCTGGCCGTAGTCGTCCCCGATGGGAATGTTTTGCAGATTGGGATTTCCCGAAGAGAGCCGCCCGGTACGGGCCACGGTCTGGCGGAAGCTGGTGTGCACGCGGCCCGTCTCCGGATGGATGTACTTCGGCAGGGCGTCGATGTAGGTGGATTTCAGCTTGGCGCGGGTGCGGTACTCGATCACACGGCGAGGCAATTCGTGTTTTTCGCTGAGCGCTTCGAGCACGGAGGCGTCGGTTGCGTACTGTCCGCTCTTTTTTAATCGCTTCCCGCCCGGCAGGTTCAGCTTTCCGAACAGCACTTCGCCCAGTTGTTTGGGTGAGTCGATGTCGAATGCCGTGCCGGAGAGATCGTAAATGGTTTCGGTCAGTTCTCTCAGTTCACGGTCGAATTCCACCGACATTCGCGCCAATATCTTCGGGTCAATGCGAACCCCCAGCGCTTCGACCTCCGCCAGAACCGTAGAGAGTGGTAATTCGATTTCCTGGTAGAGAGGTTCCAGCCCCCGGCTTTTAACCTCTTTGGAGAGGTCGCGAGCCAGGCGAGAGACGAGCTTCGCCTGCGCAGCCAAATCGGGCGGAACCGGCTGGAGCAGGCGACGGGGAACCACGTCCTCAAAGCCGTGGCCGGAGGTGAGCGGCTCCAGGAGGTAGGAGTAGAGCATCGGGTCGTGGACGACTCCGGCAAGCTCGATCCCTGCCCGCCTCAAAAACAGGCGCAAACGCTTTTCGTTGTGAACGGCCTTGTCTCGATGCCCGTCTTCGAGGAATTTCTTGCATTGCTTGAGTCCGCCTGCCTTTTTGCCTTTCAGCTCAACCCACCGGGAACCTTTGGAGCCACAATGAAAACCCAATCCGGTTAACGTTGCCGAAATGCCTTCTTCCTCAATCCGAAAGCCGAGGCCTACGAAGTGCGCGGCGGGAAGGGAAGCGAGCCACGCTGCTACCTCAGTGGCGCTGGTTGCCGCGGACTCCTTCTGTTGAACTTCCGCAGGAGTTGCCCGTGATGCCTCCTCCACCAGTTCCCGCACCAGGGAGCCGAAACCAAGCTCGCGGGAGAGCTTGCTGAGTTCCGCGAGATCAGGCGGGCGGGTGCGCAGGTCTTCGATTGTCAAACCCAGCTTCATGTTGGTTTTGATTTGGGCGAGCTTTCGGCTGAGCAAAGCTTCTTTCTTGTAGTTGACCAGAGCGTTGCGGTAGCTCGCCCGTTTGACCTTGTCCCCGTTTGCCAGCACGGCTTCCAGGGTGCCGTAGGTTTGGATCAATTCGGTGGCGCCTTTGGGACCGATATAACTGATCTTCTTGCCGCCGGGATTGGGCGGCTCCTGGCCGGGGAAGGGACGTGCGCCGGGTATGTTGTCGCTCGGATCGCCGCACAAGGCCAGCCAGTCGACGACCTGGGAGGGCTTTACACCCATGATTTCCACCACCTTGGCTTCGTCACAAAGAATCTCTTCTCCCCGCGAGGGCTTGAGGATTCGCACCCGGTCGGTCACCAACTGAAACAGGTCCTCGTCCCCGGAGACGATGATGACCTCCATTTTCTGTCTTCCCGCGGCAGCGGCAAGGGTGCCCAGAATGTCGTCTGCCTCGAAGCCTTCCTTTTCGATCACCGGCAGGTGATGCGCCTGGCAGAATTTCCGTACGTAAGGGAGCTGCGGTTCGAGTTCGGGCGGGAACTCCGGCCGGTTGGCTTTGTATTCCTCGAAAAGCTTGTCGCGAAACGTAGGGGCCGGAGTGTCGAAAGCCACGGCCACGTGGTCGGAGGGGTAGGATTTAAGAAGCTTCCTGAGCGTTCTTACAAAGATGTAGACGGCCTTGGTGGGAATCCCCTTGGGCGAGACCAGCTCCATCTGCATGGGCGCATGGAAAGCCCGGAAGACCAGCGACATGGCATCGATCAGGAACAGTCGTGAGGACACTTTTAGCCTGCCTTCTTGAGTGTGAACTCCTAGATTACAGGTTTTCCGACCTTCGTGCCAGAGGGCTGGAGCGCCGGCGCCCGTCGGGAAAGCGTCGACTCGATTGCGATTCGGGTTCGAGATTCGACGTCCCTGCAGAGTCGCAACTCCGGGCAGCGGGGTGGAGGAACGTGCAGATAAGGCACACACTGTTGCATAAATGCAACAGTGGCGATTCGAGTCGATATTTCTATTGAAATAAATCATTCAATCCCAACAACATACATTGTTACTAGTTTGGTATTTGAGGTGCAGACTATCTAAGTGCAGATGCAGAGGAGTTTATGGACTATCAGTACACCCTGGCGGGCACGGCGAGTTTCTCGGGGATTGGCCTGCATAGCGGCGTC
>JAPUME010000230.1 GCA_027294185.1 Acidobacteriota bacterium
CTTGAACGAAACCCGCCGATTGGCGCAGGTCTTTCTGGGGCGAGGACTGCAATCCATCATCTTCGCCAACTCGCGGCTGCGGGCGGAAATTCTGGCCAAATACTTGAAGGAAGATTTTGCAGGCAGCCCCGGACAGGACGACACCATTCGCGCCTACCGGGGAGGCTACCTCCCCCGCGAGCGGCGCGAAATCGAGCGGCGTCTGCGGGAGGGAAAGATTCTGGGTGTGGTGTCGACGAATGCCCTGGAGCTGGGTGTCGATATCGGCAGCCTGGATGCGGCGATTCTTGCCGGCTACCCCGGCACGATTGCCTCCACCTGGCAACGTGCAGGCCGGGCCGGACGACGCCGGAGCGCGTCGGCGGCGTTACTGGTGGCTTCGAGCGCCCCTCTCGACCAGTTCATCGTCCAGCATCCGGACTACTTCTTCGGACGCTCTCCCGAGCACGGCTACGTCAACCCCGACAATCTGCAAATTCTGCTCGACCATGTGAAATGCGCCGCCTTCGAGCTGCCGTTGCGCGAAAAGGAACGCTTCGGCCGCTGGGACATGAAACCCCTTTGCCGGTTCCTGGAAGAGAGCGGTTTCCTGCATGCCACCGCCGACGGTTGGCACTGGACCTCGGAGTCTTATCCCGCCGACGCCATCAGCCTGCGCTCGATCTCCTCCGATAACTTCGTAATCGTCGATGATGAGGGCGGGCCAAGGATCATCGGGGAGGTGGATTTCACTTCCGCGCTGACGACGCTGCACGAGAAGGCCATCTACCTTCAGGACGGCGAGCAGTATCAGGTGGAGCGTCTCGACTACGACGGCCGCAAGGCGTATGTAAAGCCGTGCAACTCGGACTACTACACCGACGCCATCTCTTACACGAAGGTCAAGCCGCTTGAGACCTTCGCGCAAGAGCCGCTCGAGGCGGGCGCGAAATCCCACGGTGAGGTGCAGGTAAACACGCAGGTCGTCGGGTTCAAGAAGATCAAGTTCTACACGATGGAAAACGTCGGCTCGGGCGAGCTGTCACTCCCCGAGCAGGAGATGCACACCACGGCCTATTGGCTTACCCTGTCGCGGGAGCTCCTTGCGAGCCTGCCCTTTTCCGCTTCCGAGGGCACCTATGGCGTCATCGGATTGAGCAATGCGCTGCATGCCATGGCGACGCTGCTCGTAATGTGTGACGCTCGCGACCTCGGCGCCACGGTGGAAGAAAATCCCCGTGGGGCCGATGAGATCGGTTCGATTCCTCAAGGGCTCAACTCCGATGAAAACGGGGACGAGGATTCAGCTTCCCGCGCCGGGTCTTCAGCAGCATCGGCTCGCCTGAAGACCTTTTTCGAGCCCAATATCTATCTCTACGACTGCTTTCCGGGTGGCGTGGGACTGAGTGAGCCGCTTTTCCGCCTGCACGACGAGCTTCTGAACCACACCTGGAAATTGATCGCCGATTGCCCCTGTGAGGAAGGATGCCCCTCCTGCGTCGGCCCCGTGGGAGAGGTGGGCGAAAAAGGCAAGCAGGTGGCTCTGGAAATCCTGAAGCATATCCGTGCCGAGCCTGCCGAGTGACCCTCTCCCCATGAATCTTGAAGAAAAGCTCCGGCTGCTCAAACCTCTCCCTACCCGCCGCGTGGGCGGCGACGGTCGAGGGCAACCTCTGGATGATTTGTTGCGGCAAGCGGTCCGGCTGCGTCCGGCGGCTGCCCGCCCGACCCCGCCACTGGGGCGCGGCGCGAAGGGCCGGATCGAAGATATCAATGATCTCATTGATGGCCGCCTCGTCAGGAATCGACGGGGTGAGTTTTTCGCGGCGGAACAACGCCTTCCCTTCGGACGACCTTACGGCCGGGCGCGAATCGGCGACATCGCCTCAGCAGATTTCTCAACCCTCAAGCTGCTTTTCGAAGGGCAAGGAGGCCTTCCGGACGTTTCCCGCTGGGTATTTCTGGATACAGAAACCACGGGGCTGGCGGGCGGAGCAGGCACTTTGGCATTCCTGGTGGGCCTGGGTACAGTCGAGGGGAACGGATTTCGCGTGCGCCAGTTTTTCCTGCGCGATTTCCCCGACGAGCCGGCCATGCTGGAAGAGCTCTCCGAAGTTTTGCGCTCCTACGAGGGAATCGTTACCTTTAACGGAAAGACTTTCGACCTCCCTCTGCTTGAAAACCGTTTCGTCCTCTCCCGACGGCGCTCGCCGTTCCGGACCCTTCTCCATCTGGACTTGTTGCATCCCGCGCGGCGACTCTGGAAGCTTCGATTGGAAAGCTGCAAGCTGACACATCTCGAAGATCGTATCCTCGGCATCCGGCGTGAGGGAGATATCGACGGGGCGGAGATCCCCGCCGTCTACTTCGACTATCTACGCACCGGCAGCGCGCGCGGATTACAGGGAGTCTTCTTCCATAACGCGCTCGACATCATCACTCTGGCGGCCCTCACCGTGGAGATGACCGAAGCTCTGGGAAGTGATCCGTGGGAAAGAGTCGCAGATGGTCTGGACCTGTTCAGCCTCAGCCGCATTCTGGAGCGGGCCGGAGAACGGGAGCGAAGTGCCGAGACCTGCCGCAGGGCATTGAGCGCCGGACTTCCCTCAGGGGTTGAAACTCGGGCCCTTCTACAACTGGCATCTCATCTGAAACGCCAACGCCGATTCGAGGAGGCGGTTCGCATCTGGCTCCGGCTGACGCGTCGAGCCAAACCGGTGGCCGAAGCCTTTGAGCAACTGGCCATGTACTCCGAACATCGGCAAAGGGATTATGTCGCCGCACTCGATCTGGTCCGTCAATTCCTACAGCGGAACGGGAAGAGACCCCTACCGGCATCTGTTTCAAGCCGCTTTGCTCATCGGCTGAACCGTCTGGAAAGAAAGACGGGACTTCTCCTGCAAGAGCAGGCGAACTGAGTTCCCATCAGAAGTTTTTCTTGGCGATAGGCTTCGATGTCTTACCTCTTCCGTTATACTGGGAACCTTCCAGGGAGGTAATTATGAAAAGAGTTCTGATTGCAATCGGCGTGCTGGTTCTGGGATCTGCGCTTGCCCCCGCGCAGGATTGGGCCCGCCGGCGATTGGAGGCCTCGCCGCGCCATCACGAGTGGGTCGAAGTAAAGCAGGGAAACCGCGTCGTCCATTCCTTCCTGGTGTTTCCCGAAGTCAGCGGAAAAGTCCCTGCCATCGTCGTCATTCACGAAAACCGCGGCTTGAGCGATTGGGTTCGCAGCGTCGCGGACCAGTTGGCCGAAGCCGGTTACATTGCCATTGCCCCCGACCTGCTCTCCGGAATGGGTCCGGGAGGCGGCAAGACGAGCGACTTTCCCGACAGCGATGCCGCGCGGCAAGGCATCTACAGGCTCGAACCGGATCAGGTGAGGGCCGACTTGAACGCCGTCGCCGACTACGTAGCCAGGTTACCCGCTGCCAATGGGAAAGTAGCCGTCGGGGGATTCTGCTGGGGCGGCAGCCAGACCTTCCGTTTTGCCACCCACCGGGCCGACCTGGCCGCAGCCTATGTCTTCTACGGGACCGGACCCACTCGTGAGTCCGACATTGCCGGAATTCAAGCTCCCGTGTACGGTTTCTACGGCGGAAACGACGCCCGTGTTGGCGCGACGGTACCCGGAAGCGCCGACCTTATGAAGGGAGCGGGGAAGACCTACGAGCCGGTTACCTACGAGGGTGCCGGGCATGGCTTCATGCGTTCCGGCGAACAGCCCGACCCATCCCCGGCCAACAAGAAGGCTCGCGATGAAGGCTGGGTTCGTTGGAAGGCTCTCCTCAAGCGGATTCCACGGAATTAGGGTTCCCGCCCGTTGAAAGTCAAGAACCGCGCAACCTTTCTCGCGAACGCACTGATTTCTTCTTTCCCTAGAAGCGTGATGAGGTGAGTGTTACGTCCGCCCGAGCCCAGGCCTTTTGAAATCTCTTCTCGACCTCGCCGGCTTCTTCATCCTTACCCTGTGCCCGAAGACTTTGTGCTAATCCGAATAACGACCAGCCGTTTTCCGGATTGCGCTTCAAATCTTCCCAATAAACAACTTCCGCCTCCACAGCGCGCCCGGCCTTGAGCAGGACCGCTCCCAGGGATTGTCGTACCGGATAGTGCCAGTCGGCGGGTTCGGTATAGGGCAGGCTGTCTTCAAGGAGCACGGCGGCATGGAGGTGACCCAGGGCCTTTTCGACCTCATCCTGCTCGGCCGCAAGCTCCCCGGCGAGAACTTCCGTTGCGATCCGCAAAATATTCGCTGCCGTTGTTGACCCAACCGGAGAATCCACCGCGGTGGAATCCTGCAGGATGGCTGACAACTTTTCCAACTCCCCGGACGCTTCCTCGAATTTTCCGGTTCTTGTGAAGGCCATTCCCCGCGCGTAGTGCCAGAGTCCCGGGGCCAGAGGCGTGATCGGCGGTGGCACAGGTTCTGTTAGAATCGCTTCCCATTGACCGAACCTCGTCAAGGCAAACAGGGGGATCAGGGGAAAGACCTTCCCAAAGGGGAGCAGTCCCTTGGCATTTACAGGCGGCACCTTGGAGGCAACCTGCCGGGCGGAGCGAATCGCCACCGCACTGCGGCCCTCCATCGTCGCCGAGGCCCAGAGAAAATGAATGTTGTGAGGATAATATTGAAGCGGATAGAGGCTCTGCACACGGCATTGAGTGATGTAGTCCTCGTCGGCTTCGATGGCGCGGACATTGCTTTCGGAGGCGGCCGCATACCGACCAACGCGCAGGTAGATATGCGCCGGCATGTGAACCAGGTGCCCCGCCCCGGGCATCAGCTTCCCCAGCCGCTCGGCGCTCCTCAAGGCCCGTTGAGGAGTGGCGGTGGCTTCTACGGCATGGATATAATAGTGATTCGCACCGGGATGAAGAGGTTCTCGCTCGAGGACGGATTCGAGGGTCGAAACAAATTCCATCGTGCCCGCGTAAGGCCGACCATCCCTCCCCCAGTAGTTCCAGGGACGAAGGTTCATCAGGGCCGCAGCATAGAGGGTGGCGGCATCGGCATCATCCTGATAACGCTTCGAAAGTTCCCTCATCGCCCCTGCATAGGC
>JAPUME010000231.1 GCA_027294185.1 Acidobacteriota bacterium
GAACAGGTGGAAGAACCGATGCTCACGGCGCTGATCCTGACGCCGGTGGAATACCTGGGCCCCATCCTGAAGCTGGTAGAAGAGAGACGGGGAACTCAAAAAGGGTTCGAGTATCTATCCACCGAACGGGTGCTGCTCACCTATGAGCTTCCCCTGAACGAAATCGTCATGGACTTCCATGACCGCTTGAAGTCCATCTCACGTGGCTACGCCTCCTTCGACTATCAGCCTTCCGGCTACCAGGCCTCGGACCTGGTCAAAGTGGACCTTTTTGTGGCCGGTGAACCCGTGGATGCCCTGTCGTTCATCTCCCACCGGGACCAGGCCTTCCACCGAGGACGAACGCTCTGCGAAAAAATGCGCAAGCTGATTCCCCGCCAGATGTTCGAAGTCGCCATCCAGGCTTCGATCGGCAGCCGCGTTATCGCCCGGGAAAACGTAGCGGCTTTGCGTAAAAACGTCCTGGCCAAGTGCTACGGCGGAGACGTGTCGCGGAAACGAAAACTGCTCGAAAAACAGAGAGAAGGCAAAAAACGGATGAAGCGCGTAGGGCGGGTAGATATTCCTCAGGAAGCCTTCCTGGCCGTCCTCAAAATGGACGATTAACCTTCCCCCCGGCAGGATTTTCCCGACAAGCAGCGAAAGTTTCTCTGGATGCGCTTACTGTTAACTTGTAGTCCAAACGGTGAGTTCGGAACTTTGAGGCGGGATCAGGCTGTCACCGGAAAAATCGGGACCGTCTTCTTTATCATCTTGATCATCCAGAAAATAGGTCCGGTAGAGAGTGTCTCGCTTCACGGGCCGAAAACCGGCGTCGCGAATGATTCGGCGCAGATCATTCTCTGTGGTGGTGCGCGTCACCCCCGCGGCGCGGACCACGTTCTCCTCAATCAGCACGCTCCCGACATCGTTCCCTCCGAAGCGGAGCCCCACCTGCATGATCTTCGGCCCCGGAGTCAGCCACGACGCCTGAACATTCAAAACGTTGTCCAGATAAATCCGGCTGAGGGCCAGGGTTTTGAGGTAGTCGACCGCCGTGGCCTCCTCTTTTACGGTGCGACCCAACGGGGTGTTGGGAGGCTGAAACGCCCAGGGGATGAAGGCCGTGAAGCCGCCGGTTTCATCCTGGAGTTGACGAATCGTCTCCAGGTGGTTCACGCGATGGCGGAGGGTTTCGCCGCAGCCGAACATCATGGTGGCCGTCGTCCGCATGCCGAGCCCGTGAGCCGTGCGGTGGACCGACACCCACTCCGCCGAGGTGCATTTCAGCCGCGCGATGCGGCGGCGAACTTCATCGTCCAGAATCTCTGCGCCCCCTCCGGGAATCGAAGCCAGCCCTGCATCTCGTAGTCGAACCAGGGTGTCGGAGAGCGTCAACCCGGAAAGTTCGGCGATATTCAGGATTTCGGGCGCGGAGAAACAGTGCAGGTGAACTTGCGGGAAGCGATCGTGAATGCTCCGAAGCAGGTTCTCGTAGTAGTCGATCTTGAGGTCCGAATGCAGGCCTCCCTGCAGGAGGATTCCCGTTCCGCCCAGGGAAATCATCTCCTCAATCTTTTGAAAGATGGTCTCCAGGGACAGCAGGTAGCCTTCGCTCGACCCCATGGGGCGGTAGAAGGCGCAGAAGGAGCAGTACTCGGTGCAGAAGTTCGTGTAGTTGATATTCCGGTCAACGATGTAGCTGATTGCATCGCCCGGGTGAAGCCGTCGCCGCAGGGAGTCAGCCTCGGCGCCGATTCCCACCAGGTCATCGGAAGCGAACATCGCAAGCGCTTGTTCGTGTGATATTCTCATAATTCTGATGGGAAGCTTATCCGACCACTCATCAAGTTTAAGCGCCTAAACAAATGTCAGTTCCCTCTGCCGCGGAAGAGCGCCCGTTTCCTCGGCCAACCGGTAGAAGAGTCGCAGGCCGCGGCAATTCTCCTCATCCAGCGAATAGTCCAAGTTTACACCAAGATAATCCCGCAATACTCCCGGTTCGATGGGAATTTTGGCAGCCTCTTGATCAATAATGTCGTCCAGGCGGGACAACCCAAACTCTTTGGACGATTCGAACACCTTTCGATAGCCGGCCAGATTCCCATTTCGCCGCCCCGCCCAAAAGGCAAAGACAAACGGCAGACCGGTGAATTTCTTCCACTCCGCGCCAAGATCGTAGATTTCAGCGCAGTCTCCCTTGAAGGTCAGCGCCGGGTCGCCCACGATCAGCGCCGCGTCGGCCTTCTCCAGCATCTTCTCCGGGTCAGGAGAAAGAGAGACAAAGCTCACCTTCCTGGAATAAAACTTTTTCAGCAATATCTGCAAAAGCAGCACCGAGCTTCGTGACGAGTTGTCCAGGGCGATTATCTGAACCTGCTCGATGGGCTTGTGGCTGAGCAGCAGCACGCTGCGGGCAGCGCCCCGGGAGGCAATCGAGATGCCGGGGATGATGGAAAGCCCCTCCATTCGCTGGTACTCGATGGAGGAATCAGGCCGATGTCGGCCTCCCCACTCCGCAACGCCTCAGCGCAGGCGGACGGAGTTACGAAGGAGAGGTCAAACTTTTCCCTTTCCTCTCCCTGGAGCATCCCCCAAACGAGCGGAAGGGTGTTCGAATATTTCACAGCGGAAACTCGAGGCTTGTTCATTACGGGATCATGAGCTGTAGATCACTTCGCTTCATCAACTATCTTACACCACCCTCTGGATTTCATGCCAGCGGGCCGGGGCAGCCTACCAGCAGATTCCCCGATACTCCACCGCCTCCAGCTCCCCAGGCTCGAACACCCGGGCAAAATCCACTACTACCCTGCCCCGGGCGTTCTGTCGGACTCTCTCCTTCTGCTCCTCGGACAAACTCTGAGTGAGCACGATGACATCGACCTGCTGCAACAGGGTGTCCAACTCCGAAACCCAGAGACGAGAGAAATTCGGCAGGAACCGTTCCAGAAAAGCGCGGTTGCTCCCGTAAATCGACTGCGGGGAAAAACTCCTGTCGTACACTTTCACCTTGAATTTGCGACGGACGAGTTTTTGAACCAGAGCTACGGCCGGACTCTCTCTTATATCATCCGTGTCCGCCTTGAAACTCAACCCGACCAGGCCGATCTTCTTTCGCGAAAAGGGCGCGAGCATTTTCGCGCACCGGTCCAGGTGAAGCTGATTGCTTTGCCGCACGGCTTCGATCAAGGGCAATGTCACCTTCATTCTCCGGGAGGCGGCGCGCAATGCCTTCAGGTCCTTCGACAGACAGGAGCCACCGAAGGCAAACCCCGGCTTCAGATAGGCAGGAGATATGTTGAGTTTGGTGTCCTGCACGAAAAGCTTCAAAAGCACGTGGCTGTCGACCCCGTACGCCTTGGCGAGAATTCCTATCTCATTCGCAAAAGCCACCTTGAGCCCATGAAAGGAATTCGAGGCATACTTCAGCAAACAGGCCGTTCTAAGGTCCGTCTGCACAACCGGCGCTGAAAATGACTTGTAAGCCCGGGCGACACACTCCCCCGCCTCCCGGCGTTCACTCCCGACCGCGACGAAGGGCGGGTCGAAGAAATCCTTGACGGCGCTGCCCTCTCGCAGAAACTCCGGGTTCACGGCGACGTCGAACCCTTTGCCTGCCACCTTCCCTGAAGCTTGCCTTACGGGAACCATAAACTCGCGCTCCAGAAGATCAGGCAACAGGGTGCTGCGAAGCGCCAGGACGAGGGATTCGGAATGACCTTTGAGCGCGCGCCCGATTTGCGCAGCCACTTTTTTCAAATAGCGGGGATTCGTGGAGCCGTCGGCCTTCGACGGGGTGCCCACGCAGATGAAGACCAGTTCACTCTCCCGGATGGCCGCGTCCGCATCACCGCTGACCCGCAAGCTGAAAGCCGTAACGTTTTTCCGGACCAAAGCTTCCAGTCCGGGCTCATAAAAAGGGCTGCGACCGGATTGGATCAAAGACAGCTTGTGAGCGTCCACATCCACGCCGATAACCTTGTGACCCATTTCCGCCAGACACGCCGCGGTTACGCAGCCCACGTAACCAAGCCCGAAAACGCTGATGTTCATCTTCGATTGACCTTTACCCTCTGCCGCCGCCCTGTGGCTCGTGGGCCGCTGAATTTCCGACTCGTGCACGGGGCAAAATACATCATGCCGGCCAAATAAGGAAGCACAGAACGCGTCTGCTCCTCCGACCCGCAGCTAAGGTACAATGAAAGGGTCAAAGCTCGATGATTCCCGAGGCGAATGTGTGACCGGGAGAACGGTCCCACCCACGGAGGAAACCGAGATGCGGTTCAATCGAACAGCCCTATGCCTCACCATCCTGATGCTGGCATCCGCGCGAACCCTCGAGGCCAAGCGTCCGATCCGCTTCGAGGATCTCATGAAGTTCCAACGCCTCTCGGACCCGCAAATCTCGCCGGATGGCCGCTGGGTGGCCTTCGTCGTGACCGAACAGAATCTCGAAAACAACGACTCCCATTCCCACCTCTGGCTGGTCCCCTTCCTGG
>JAPUME010000232.1 GCA_027294185.1 Acidobacteriota bacterium
AATCCCTCTTCGGGACGGTTCTCGTAGTCTCGCCAGGCGAGGAAGGCTTTCTGCCCCGCCAGTATGGCGAACACGAAAAAGAGAAAGGCGATGAACAGATGAAAGGTCCGCACGGTCGAGTGCCAGGCGCGCAGCCACCAGGCCTTGAGGGCGCGGATGAAAAGTGCGATTTGCATACGCTTGCTTGCCGGGTACTATTCTATTGATCTGCTGTTTATCTTATCGGGAATTGGCGATTTCAGCTAGCGAATCTTCGTCCGGCTCCGCTATAATCCGCGTTCGCCTTGTTTTGAAATGATTACCGCCAAGAAGTTCCTTGTTTCCGGTCGAGTGCAGGGCGTCGGGTTTCGCTGGTTCGTTGAGGAATGGGCCAACCGGCTGGGGCTGCGGGGGTATGTAAGGAATCTTCATGAAGGGTGCGTGGAAGCCTATGCCATCGGTGACGCTGACACGCTTGAAATCTTCAAGGGGCATTTGCAGGAAGGGCCTCGCGGCGCTCAGGTTACGGGCATCGAAGAGAGAGAGGAAAGCGTGAATGCAGCCTACAACGATTTCCATATTGAAGGTAGTTGGTAGGAGCGTGCAGGTCCGAAAAAACGAAGCGGAGGCTATTTTGTGGAACAGTTGCGAAAGTTAATCCGAGAGGTGCCGGACTTTCCCAAGCCGGGAATTCTTTTCTATGACATCACCACGCTGCTCAAGGACCCCGACGGGCTACGGCTCTCCGTCGATCAACTGGCGGAGCACTACCTGGGGAAGAAGGTGGACCGCGTGGTGGGCATCGAGGCGCGGGGATTCATATTCGCCCCTCCGGTGGCTTACCGGCTGAAGACGGGATTCGTGCCGGCGCGAAAGCCGAAGAAGCTCCCCGCACCTGCGGCGAGGGAGACCTACAGCCTGGAATACGGCGAGGATGCCCTGGAAATTCACAAAGACGCCATCTCGAAGGGCGAGCGCGTGCTGATCATTGACGACCTGCTGGCGACGGGCGGCACGGCGGCCGCAGTCGTGCGTCTGGTGAAATCACTTGGCGGCGAGGTGGTGGGTCTCGGGTTCGCGATTGAGCTTGATTTCCTGAAGGGCCGCGAAAAAATCCCGGACCACGACGTCTTTTCTCTTCTCCACTATTCCAAATAATAGAGGCTGAATAAGATTGGCCGAATAGGATCGCCTTGCCGCGTTAATTCGGCGGGTTGGCATCCGGATCGGCAGCTTTTAGAATGCCTTCCAGGAAGTGCGTCTCCGGCAACGACCCTTCCAGAAAACCTTTCCCGTTGACCACCGTTCGGGGAACCGAGTAGACACCGTGCATGCTTGCCAGTTCCTGAAATTGAGTGGCCTCGACACAGTCGGCGGTAATCTGGTCATTCTCCATCGCGAACTGATGAGCCAGGCGCACGGCCTGGGGGCAGTGCGGTCAGGTGGGCGTGACGAAAACCATCAAGTGAAGAGGTTCGGTGAGCTTCTGGAGAGTTTCCCGGGTCTCGGATGCAAGTCCCGAGTCGCCCTTGGAGACGCTGACGATGGCATCCAGAAGGCTTGAGAACTCGTAGCCCATCGGTGCGCCGTAAAAGCGGATTCCGTAATCCTTTTCGTTATCGCCGGCGCCATCACCACCAACGCCACCACCACCAACGATGGCTGTGGCGGGAACTTTATCGATTCCCCATTCGGCTGCCTTTTCGCGGTCGATTTGCAGGTTGTAAACCTCAAGCGAGAGCTTGTCGGAAATTTCGCTCAATTCTTCCAGAAGTTTCCTGCCTTCCCGCGCAAACTCCACGTTGATTTCCTGCGTGAAATGGACCAGCTTGACCGGTGCTTCCATTTGAGCCAGGATTTCCTGAATCTCCTTCTTCTGTTCGTCTTGGATCATTCTTGCCGTTCTCCTGTTGCAGAGGATTAACCTTTAGAGCGCCGTCTTTGAGGAGGTTTCTTCGCCTTTCGCCTCCTCGGTAAAATTGTCGTCAAAAACCCGGTATCCTTGATTCGGTGGAAATAAACTCGTCATCAACTCCAGGCGGCGACGAATCGCGGGAACCGGCAGATGAGCGGGGCCGGTGCGGATCTCGACATCGTGCCAGAGGCCGTGCATGTACTCGGCCAGCGTTGCCGAAAACGCCTGGGCGAGATAGGTATCGAGCGTCGGTTCCTTGCGTCTTCCGGCCCGGGCCTGCTCGAACTTCTTTTTCATCTCCAGAGCGTCCTGGTCGATTTCACCCGGAACCTTTTCGGCCAGTTCACGCTCAATCAATTGCCGGTAGCGTTCGTTTTCCTTCGGCAGGAGGCGGCCCTCGAGCAGTTCTGCCGTGGCCCCCAGAAGCTCGAAGCCCGTATCGTGGGCATTCACTTCGCGACAGGCGAGCACTACCTGCAACCCCTTCGGCGTCTCTTCCCAGACGGCTGTGTGAGTGTTTCCGGCAGGTTTCTCCATGCGAACGACATCCCCATCCGGGAGGCATTCGATGTAGGGAACTACCCAAAGCCGCAGAGGACTCAAGCGCCCTGCCACAGCCGCGGGAATGGCGCTCACCGGGTCTCGGACCATGGTCCGCTCCTCACCGGGAGCAAGCAGGGTGGCGGAATGAAATTCCCATCCATGCGCCAGACGGGAAACAACGGCCGAAGGCTGCTCAACATAATCCCGAATCGGTATGCTGGAACTATTCTTTAGATCCAGGCCTTCGAATTCCATAAGGCTCCGCAAATAACGATTTCCAGGATGCCGCGGCTTTCTCTCGTGTTCACTCGGGGACTAGGCTTCGACGGGGACCGTCGTTCCCGAGAGAAGATTGTCGCCGTATCCGGTAATTCTCACCTCGAGGAGGCGGTTCGGGGCCAGCCCGGCTCCGGGCAGCGCCACCTTCAGGAAATTGCTGCTCACCGCGAATCGAGTGCCGCCGGAGTTTTCCTCCAGGGTCACAACGGAGAGCGTGCCTCCGACCTGAGCTTTCATAAAGGCCGCCCGCTTGGCGGCCATCGTCGTGCGAATCTCCCGGCTCCTTTCGCGAGAGATGCGACCGTTGAGATGACCCGACCGCTCCGCCGCCGGTGTCCCGCTTCGGCTGGAATAGGGAAACACGTGAAGATAGGTAAACGGGAGCGATTCGATGAATCGAGCGCTCGTCTGATGGTCCTCATCGGTCTCCCCGGGAAAGCCGACCATGACATCGGCTCCGATGGCAGCCTCAGGAATCGACTCCCGCACTTCGAGCACGCGCTCGGCGTAATGTTGCGCCCAGTAGCGGCGATTCATCTGGCGTAGAATGCGGTCGCAACCGCTTTGAAGTGGAATATGAAAGTGCTTCGCCATGCGAGGCTCGCTTGCCACGAGGCGAATCAATTCCTTGCTCACATCCATCGGCTCGATGGAGCTGATGCGGAGCCGCGGCAGAGGTGTCTCGGATAAAATTCGCTCCACCAGGTCCAGAAATCGAATCCGGGGAGTCAGGTCTTTTCCATAGCTGCCCAGGTTGATGCCGGAAAGGACAATCTCCTGCGTGCCGTTGCCGAGGAGCCTATGAACTTCGGCCAGAACTTTTTCCGGTGGGAGGCTGCGGCTGCGTCCGCGCACGTAGGGAATGATGCAATAAGAGCATCGAGCGTTGCAGCCATCTTGAATCTTGAGCGTCGGCCGTGTCCTCTCCTTCCCGTAAACCGGCTCGGCCATCAGCTCACGCTGCTCGAAGATATCGCCGACCAGAATTTTTGCCCGTGGGGTCTCAGGAGAAACAGAGGTATCGGAGGAACCCGAACCTTGATTTTGGAGCCCCTCGAGAGGGAAGAATCCCGCTGAGGAGGGCGCACCTGGGTCCGAAGACGGCTTTTGAAATAACTCGCGGATGTGCTGCTTGTGGGAATTCCCTACAACCCAGTGGACGCCGTCGAGGGCGGCAAGCTCGGCCGGCGCACGCTGCGCGTAGCAGCCTGTGACGAGAATCTTGCAGCCGGGACTCTGGCGATGAATCCGGCGGACGATTTTTCGCAGCTCGGCGTCAGCGGTGGCGGTTACTGTGCAAGTGTTGAGCAGGGCCACGTCGCAGGCTTCAA
>JAPUME010000233.1 GCA_027294185.1 Acidobacteriota bacterium
GAACCTAATCTCCATTCTACCGGGTCCCCTCTTCCCTGGCTATGCCTTGCCTCCAACCGGTTCCCTCGTCAGAGTTTTCCACAGGGAAAGAAAATTTGCGCGTTCCACTGAAAAAATTCCTCGCGCAATGATTAAAATGATTGACCTGTAAGTGCCGAGCGGCTAAGGTGGGCGGCAGTTGGATTGTTGATCATCTTTTGATATTCGGCGCCGCACGCCGCAGGGTTCAAACTTTACCGGGAAGAAGACTCAGGCCCCGCTTGACAGGCCACGTCTCCAACCATTCCACCTTGAAATTGGCTGGCCTTTTGAGAGTCGGCTGACGGATGGCCTTCAAACACTGTGGAGAATCTCTTTACGAGGCAGATTGAAGCTCCCCTGGTTGAGTAGATTCTGGTCGTATAGATTCCAGAGCCAACTTCCTTAGGATTCCGGCAAATTGGGCACACTTCAAAAAAATCCAAATCGCGAAAAGTCGGAGAAGTTCGCCCAGTCCCCGCCTGGCACAAGGCCGAGAGGCACTTCCCCAGCTCCCGAAGACGGGTTGATCACCGTGAACGCAGGGAGGAAAGTAACTCTTCTAAACACTGCCGCGGAAGCCTTAACCGGATGGACCCAGCGAGAGATATCGGGAATGGATTTGGCTTCGGTATTTGTTCTCATCGACGCCGAGACACGATCCGCGCTTGAAAACCCTGCCGTAAAAGCACTCCTAGATGGCGAGTTGGCCGCAACCACTCGTCCCACAATTCTCATCACCCGGAGCGGGGCGGAAAAACTTGTTTCCATCTGTGCCGCCCCTCTCGCCAACGAAAAGGGCGAGGTGCAGGGCGTGGCGTTGATCGTTCAAGACCTCGAGGAGGGCGGCGAAGATGCCGCCAACCCTGCACAAGGCCTGCGTGTGGAAACCCTCGGCCATATGGCCGCCGGGATGGCCCCTGAAATCCGCCGCCTGACGGGAGTCATCACGGATGGCTCTCATTCAATGATCGCAAGATTGGATCAGAGCATCGCAGACTCGCCGGAATTCAAGGAAATCCAGCGGGCCTCCGCGCATCTCGATTCGCTGGTCGATCAAATGCTGGCCTGTGGCCGGGAATCCCTGGCGCTAAAACCGGAATTGGTGGACCTGAACTCGGCCGTCTCAGACCTGTACGGACGTATACGGGAACGGATGGGAGCCGAATCGGAAATGGTCACGCTGCTCGGGCCCGCGACTGCGCAGGTCCATGCCGACCCTGAATGGATTGAGCAAGTGATACTCGATCTGGCCTTGAACGTCACGGAAGCTCTGCCCCGGGCGGGGAAGCTCGTGATTGAAATCGCAAAAATAGAGAAGAGCGAGGATTCTGAACCGCCTGAGGTTCCCTACGGTTCCTACGTTCTGCTGGCCATCGCAGGCAACGCCCCGACGATCGACCCCGTCCCTAAGGCTCCCGCTTCCTCGAAGCTCTTTACGGGAAACCCCGAAAATCAGGTCTCTGAGTCGAGACTGGCCCGCGCCTACCACATCGTCCAGCAGAGTGGCGGTTATCTTTGCGTTTCGAGGCAGCCCGGCAATCCCGATAGTTTCCGAGTTTTCCTGCCCCGGGTCGAGCCAACCGTGGAGGATTCGGCCTCAAGCGAGGCGACTCAGACCATCCTTGTAGTGGAAGACGAAACGGAAGTTCGAATCCTGGTACGGGACTTTCTGATGTCCAACGGCTACATAGTTCTGGACACGGCCGACGGTGCGGAAGCCTTGCGGGTTTCCGCCGCCTACGACGGTCCCATCCACATCATGTTGACCGACCTGATCATGCCCGGATTGGCGGGGCATGAGGTGGCGGAGCGCCTCGCCTCGACACGGCCCAAAATGCAGGTTCTTTATATGTCCGGTTGCCTTGACAGCGATTTCCTCCGGCTGAAGAATCTGAATCAGGAAATCTCTTATATCCAGAAGCCATTCCACCTTAACACCCTGATCGACAAGGTCCGCGAAGTGCTGGCGGCCCGAAAGGGCGCCCCGTCTCCCAGAGAATAAGCCGGAGAGGCCCCCAGAAGCGGATATCCGTCAATCATCAATCCATCGATCCATCAATCCATCATTCCATCAATCTCCTTGCTCGTCCCGCTTCCCTGCTGATAATATTTTCAAGCGATCCTCAGGAACCGTTTCCCTCGAGATGGGACCCGCTTGGGTGGGGCCATTCCTGCTTCCCCGCCAGAGGATCAATGAAATCGGCAACGGGGCGTGGGAAAGCAGAAAACGCCAGGAGGTGCTGAATTGGCCGAGCCGTCCCAATACGACGTAGTAATCATCGGCAGCGGCCCTGGAGGCTACGTAGCAGCCATCCGGGCCGGACAGTTGGGTTTGAAGACGGCTGTGGTCGAAAAGGACTCCAAGCTGGGAGGCGCCTGCCTGCATGTCGGTTGTATTCCCACCAAAGCCTTGCTTTTCAATGCCGAAGTGCTGGACCTGTTCCAAAATGCCAAAGAATACGGCATTACCTGCCAGGGATTTTCGCTCGACTGGGCAGCCGTACAAGCCCGCAAAGATCGCATCGTCCGCAAGCTCTCCAAGGGCATCGAGTATCTCTTCAAGAAAAACAAAGTGGAGTGGATCGGCGGAAGAGGAAGCATTGTCGGTCCCGGCTCTCTCAAGGTTGAGGTGCCGGACGGGAAGTCACTCCGGATTGAGGCCAAACACATCGTTCTCGCCACCGGCAGTGAGGCCAAATTGTTGCCCGGCATGGAAGCCGACGCGAACACGGTACTCACCAATCGAGAGGTGCTCGGTCTCAAGGAGATTCCGAAATCCATGCTGATCGTAGGGGCCGGCGCGGTGGGAGTGGAATTCGCTTCCCTGTTCAGCCGCTTCGGGACCAAAGTAACGTTGGTTGACATGCTGCCGCGCATCGTTCCCCTTGAAGACGAAGAAATATCCCAGGAGCTCGCCAAGTCATTCAAAAAACAGGGGATCGCCGTTCACACGGGGGCCAGGGTTTCCGGGGTGAGGAGGACGGGACAGGGGATTGAAGTTCGCTTCTCCACCTCGGACGAGCAGGAGCAGAAAGTGGAGGCCGAAAAGCTCCTGGTCGCCGTGGGCCGCGCGCCCAACACGCAGGGCGTCGGCCTGGAGCATACCAGCGCGAAGGTTGAGAAGGGATTCATCAAGACCAACCATTTCATGCGAACCGAGGAGCCGGGTCTCTATGCCATCGGAGACCTTGTAGCCGGCAGCCCCTTGCTGGCACACGTGGCGGAGGCGGAAGGCATCGTCGCCGTCACTCACGCTTCGGGAAAGGCGGTGGAGCCTATCAACTATCGCCAGATACCCAATTGCACCTACTGCGAGCCGCAGGTGGCGAGCGTGGGCCTCTCTGAGAAGCAGGCCCGCGAGGAGGGCCACGCGGTCAAGGTAGGAAAATTTCCCTTTGCGGCCAACAGTAAGGCAGCCATACTCGGCCGTGGCGAAGGGTTCGTCAAGATCGTAAGTGAAGAGCACTACGGGGAAATTCTGGGCGTGCACATCATCGGGCCTGCGGCAACTGAGATGATTGCCGAAGCGGTTATGGCGATGCGGCTGGAGGGAACCGTGCTTGACCTCGCCCACACGGTCCACGCGCACCCCACGCTCTCCGAGTCCATGCTTGAGGCCGCACACGCAGTGCACAAGATGACGATTAACCTCTAGATGATTTGTCAAATCCATGAACTCGGTCGGGTTCCCTACGCGGAGGCAATGGCCCTGCAGCGTGATCTCGTGGCGCGCCGCAAGGCCGGGGAGACTCCGGACACCCTCCTGCTCGTCGAGCACCCGCATGTCTATACCCTGGGACGAAACGCCCGACGATCTCACCTGCCGGCCGACACGGAACAACTCCAGGACCTCGGAGCCGAGGTCCATGAAACGGACCGGGGAGGCGAGATCACCTATCACGGGCCGGGGCAGTTGGTTGGCTATCCCATCCTCGACCTCAAGCAGCACCGCCGTGACGCCGGCTGGTACATGGAAAC
>JAPUME010000234.1 GCA_027294185.1 Acidobacteriota bacterium
TGTTGGCCAGAATCGTGCCGTTGTCCCAACCGAAATGGCGATAGGTACGGGCCTGATATTTCCAGGCGTTGCGCCAATAAGTCCCGGTGCTCACAAGGATCACGGGAGCGTGAGCCACGGAAGGTTCCTCACCCGAGGCACGAACGACGAGACGCCGGAAATCTCCCGCACGGAGCTTGCGCAGGCTGAAGTCGCCCGGTCCGAAATGGTACACGCCGGCTTCGAGGTCCGGCAGGTCGCCCGTGACCAGGTACAACTCAACCGAGTAGAGCGCTCCCGTGCACGCAGCGGCGCGGAAGAAAATCTCTCCTCCTGGATGGATCCCGCGCTTCGTGATGCCCGCAGAAAAGTGGAGCACCTGCGCGAGCATTTTCCTATCAGGTACTCGTTGATGGGACGGAGGGAATTCAAGACTCGCAGCGGCTTCGAGCGCCGACATTTGCAGCGGATCGAAATCACGCGGCAGGGGAATGGGATCGAGAGTCGAATAGATTTTGAAAGCTAATGGATGATTCGACCAGTCGAGATAATGTCCGCCCGAGCGAAGGCTCAAGAGAGAATGTTTCGTTCCCTCGTGGTAATTCCATGCAGCTTGAATGTCGCGGTTGGTCATCAATTACCCTTTGCCGAAGGTTAACGGTTATAGGGGGCGGTGGCCCTGCAAGTCTCTATTTCTTCTCATGGCCGTAGGGCCAAGGGCCCTGGACCCACAGCCCACCGTCGACGTAGAGAACCTGACCGGTAATGAACTCGGCCTCATCGCCCGCCAGGAACAGGACGGCCGAGGCGACATCGGCGGGCCGGCCTACCCGTCGGGTGGGAGTAAGGGGCGCCCAGGTGCCACATAATCGTCGGCCTCAAGCCTCGTTCTTTCGATCTCCACCGCTCCGGGAGCGACGCAATTCACAGTAATGCCGAGCGGGCCGAGTTCTACCGCGCAGGTCGCGGTAAACAAGTTCAGTCCGGCCTTGGAGGCATTGTAGGCGGAGAGATTCGGGAAGGGCGTGCGTCCGGCCCCGGAACCGATGTTGATAATGCGCCCCTTCTTCTGATTGCGCATGATGCGGCCTGCCTGCTGGGTGCAGAGAAACGCGCCCTTCAGGTTCGTCCCCAGGATTCTGTCCCACTTCTCATCGCTCATCTCGAGCAGCGGGCCCCAGAGGGTGATGCCGGCGTTATTGACCAGAATGTCCAGGCGCGGAAAGTCGGCGGAATACCGGCGAAACATCTCTTCCACCTCGGCGCGGTCAGCGACATCGCCCTTGTATACGGCCGTTTTTCGTCCCAAGGCACGGATTTCCGAGGCCGTCTGCTCCGCCCCCTGAGTATCGCTGAAATAGTTGACGCCCACGTCACAGCCCGCCCGGGCAAGCGCCACCGATATCCCCTTCCCAATGCCTTTGCTGGCCCCCGTTACCAGGGCCATTTTTCCTTGGAGCGGTTTATCTCCAGCCACGGGACTCTTCTCCCTTCCAATTTCTGATCCGGTCCCCACGCTGAGCTGTTTGCAGGGAATTTATCAGTTTTTCCAGGGGTTGTCATGGACTTGTCATGGGTCGGGTGTCGCCGGGTCGTGGCCTCGTCATGGAAAATCGAGAGAGCTCAAAGCCCGACGGGCGCATTTGCCAAGCATCCCCTCTATCCACCCTACCACGCGGTGCAGCCAGTGTGATAGCATCTCCGGTTAGGCAAGGGAAGTGCGGCCCTAAATTCCGGCAAGACCCAGCCCGGGTCGACTTGGATGAGGGTAACGACCCCGCGAATCATTCGCGAATTCTCACGGGAGACGTTCCATGGCTGACACAAAAGAAGGGAAACCTAAATTCATACGTTGGGATGCCACGGGGAAGGTGGCGCGGCTGACGCTCAACCGTCCCTCACAAAACGTCATGAACCTGGAGATGATGACCGAGATGGCAACCGCCATCGAAGAGCTGCAAACGCGGCACGATGTGGGGTTGATCGTCATCGACTCGGCCTGCAAGGGATTCTTTTCGGCGGGTGTGGGGGCGGAAGGCTACACGAGCTCGATGGTTTTCCAGATGATGGATACCTTTCACCGCATCTTCGAGGTCATAGTGGAAGTCTCAAAACCCGTGCTGGCGGTCGTCAACGGAGTCGCCTCGGCCGGGGGATGCGAACTGGCTGCCTTCGCGGACATGGTCATCGCAACTGAGAACGCCAAGTTTGTTCAGCCGGAGATCAAGATGGGAGTTTTCCCGCCACTCGGCGCCGTGGTCTATCCCCGCGTGCTCGGCCCGAAGCGGGCCATGGAGCTTCTGCTTACCGGGGAAGCCCTCAACGCTCAGGAAGCTTTGAAAATCGGCCTGGTAAACCGAGTCGTTCCGGAAAGTAAACTGAAAGAAACCGTCGACAATCTGGTGGAGCGAATCGCGAGCCAGAGCGGGCCGGTGCTCTCTCTTACCAAACGAGTGGTTTTTGAAGGGACCTGGCTCCCGTTCGAGCAGGCTTTGAAGAAAGCGCAGGATATTTACCTGAACGAGTTGTTTCGGCTGGAGGACGCGCAGGAAGGCCTTCGCGCGCTGCTTGAAAAACGGAAACCGGTATGGAAAAACAAGTGACGCGGGTCGCTCGACGCCGCCCCACCTGCCCCTCGAATTCTTTTATTCGCTGGTTTGCTGCTCCGGCACCGCGCTGAATTCCCGGCCATTCCAGCGAAATGTTTTCTTCAAGGAGATAATCTCTACCGGGGCATCCCGGCCCAGCAGGTAAAATTCGATCTCACCTTCCCATCGGAATAGAAATCCCCCCTGCGGACGAGAAATAAAATCCACCTTGCCGTGAGTCACTGTGGCAGGCTGCCCGATGTTCAGCTCGGGAGGCCGGAGAATCTCGAGTTTCCCCGGATAGGACCCGAGATTCGAGACCATGGTGGGCGCATCCCAGATTTTTTCGACCTTTCCGCCGGAAAGCCGCCGGATGACAAGACGCCGACCCTCTGTCTTGGGACCTAGTTGAAACCCCTCGACGGTGATCAGGCATTCCCGGCCGTCGCCGATCAGGTCGAGCGCTTCCATCGATTCGATTCCTGTGCCCCCCTCGGCGGAAAAGTCAGGGGGTGAGAATTGTCGCGCCTCGGGCGCCGGCACGTATTCCCCCTCCACTTGCTCGAATACCATGGACACCGGGGCGGGAAGCCAGAGCGAGGCCACGGTGACGACCAAATCCTTCCGAGACCCCCCGCTCTTCCAAAACAACCTCGCCACTTGCGCCGAGGCGGAAATCCGGTCTTCAGAAAACGGCCGACCCATTTGCGCGAGGACTGCCCTGTCTCCCGGGGCTGCATCGCGCCCCAGCAATTCCACCTGATCTTCGGAGATCCAACCTCGGAGAGGTGTTGCGTCTCCCAGATTCACTCCCACGGCGGCAAACCATCGGGGCCCTTTCTTAGCGTGAATCCGAAAAACAGGCAGTACGGCTCCCCTTCGGAGCTTCAACAGGGGCCGCGCCGATTCCTTATGTTTCCTCCTGAGCTGAACTCCGGGGGTCTTGACGTAAGCCCAGCCGATTATTTCCGGGGGCTTTTTCGCCCGGAGCCCGACCTCCGTCGCGCTTATCATCCACGTGCCCGCGAGTAGAGCGATAATGAATCCTTTCCAGGAAAGGCTGCCGGCATTCCACCCATTTGACATGAAAGCGTCCACCCGTCCTCCTTCACTTTCCTTCCGTTCCCATGAGCAATCACTCGAACTCATCTTCGCCACCTTAACCTCTGGCAGCGTCATGTCAAGAAATTTTCTCCAACCGCCATTGGTTATAAGAATCCTACTCCATTATTTTGGAAAGGCGTTCGTTGGAGTCCGTGTCAAATAACGCGCAGCTTCAGCTTTCACGCCGTTATAATGCAAGATACGCACAATGAATCCCTCCCCCGGAGAAGGACGAAAGAATGAGCGTTGCCGAAGCGGTCCGCAAAAAATACGAGCCGGTGATCGGGCTGGAAGTGCACCTGCAGCTCGGGACGCAGTCGAAGATTTTTTGTTCCTGCTCGACGCGGTTCGGTGATCCTCCGAATTCGAACACCTGTCCCGTGTGCCTGGGACTGCCGGGAGCCTTGCCGGTCCTGAACCGCGAGTCCGTGGCGATGGCCCTCAAGACCGCGCTGGCGCTCAACTGCGCGGTCAACACTTCTTCTCGATTCGCCCGCAAGAATTACTTCTATCCCGACCTGCCGAAGGGTTACCAGATTTCGCAGTTTGAAGAACCCCTGGCCGAACACGGCTGGATCGAAATTGAGAGTTCTGAAAACGGGAGCGAAACCGGCAAACGCATCGGAATCACGCGCCTCCATATCGAAGAGGATGCAGGCAAGTCCCTGCACGAGGGATTCACCGATTCGGACCGCAGGAGTTATATCGACCTCAACCGGAGCGGAGTGCCGCTGGTTGAAATCGTCAGCGAGCCCGAGCTGCGCAGCTCGCAGGAAGCCTACGACTACCTGACGGCCCTCAAAACCATCCTGGAATACCTGGAGGTTTCCAGCTGCAACATGGAGGAAGGGACACTGCGCTGCGACGCAAACGTCAGCGTGCGGCCCGTCTCCGCATCGGAGTTCGGCACCAAGACCGAAGTGAAGAACCTTAACTCGTTCCGATTTCTCCAGAAAGCGCTCGATTACGAGATCGAGCGCCAGATCGAAATGGTCGAATCGGGAAAGACCATCGTGCAGGAGACACGGCTGTGGGATAGCCGTGAACAGCGTACCTACGGCATGCGCAGCAAGGAATTCGCGCACGACTACCGCTATTTCCCGGAACCAGACCTTTTGCCCCTGACTATTTCTCAAGCCTGGAAAGAGGAGATCCGCTCGCAGATGCCCGAGCTGCCTCAAGCCAAAAAAAAGAGATTTATAGAGCAGTACGGCCTCTCGGGATATGACGCCGGGTTGCTGGTCTCTTCGCGAGCACAGGCGGACTACTATGAAGACGTAGTGCGCGCCTGTAGCCTGCCCAAGCCTGCGGCCAACTGGGTTTTGACGGAGTTGACCTATCTTCTGAAGCAGGCCAACAAAGAGATTGAAATTACTGACGCACCCGTCGCGGCGGCGAATTTAGGTGAACTGGTCTCGCTGATCGAAAAGGGGACCGTCTCGGGCAAGATGGGTAAGGATATTCTGGCCGAGATGTTCGAAACCGGCAAGAGCGCCCGAGAAATCATCGCCGCCAGGGGTCTGGAGCAGATTTCCGATTCCGGAAAGCTGGCGGAGGTGGCGCGCCAGGTTATCAGTGACAATCCGAAACAGACCGAGCAGTACAGGAAGGGCAAGACGGCCACGCTCGGCTGGTTCGTCGGCCAGGTGATGAAGGCGACCCGCGGCCAGGCTCACCCGCAGAAAGTTCAGGAAGTCCTCAAGGAAGAACTGGCAAAGTCAAAGTAGCCCTCACAAGTTCTGAAACACCGGAGGAGATCATGTTGAAGGTTGGCGACAAGGCGCCGGAGTTTTCCCTGCCCTCGGATTCCGGCTCGAACGTAGGCCTGAAAGATTTCAGGGGTAAGCGCGTGGTTCTTTTCTTCTTTCCTCGGGCCAACACGCCCGGGTGAACCCGTGAAGCGCACGAGTTTCGTGACGCAAAAAAGCAGTTGGAGAAATGGGGGGCAGCAGCGGTGGGGATGAGCGGCGATGCGGTCGGGGCCCTGGTCAAATTCAGAGACAAGCACGATCTGAATTTCCCCCTCGTCTCCGACACCGAGCACAAGACGCTCACCGCCTACGGCGTGTGGAAACAGAATAATTTCCTAGGAAAGAAATTCATGGGCGTCGAGCGTACCACCTGCATCATCGATCCCGAAGGCCGGGTGACCCACGTCTTTCCCCAAGTGAAAGTGAAGGGCCACGTGGCCGAGGTGTTGGCCGCATTGAACAATTGAGCAGTTGAGTGAACCAGGTAACCCTGGTAGATATTCCGGTCTCAGGCGGGAAGCAGTTTCCGATTCTTGAGAATTTTCTTTACGCGCTCGCGGTCGGTCACGGAAAGCAGGCAGCTCGGCTCGCGGACGCC
>JAPUME010000235.1 GCA_027294185.1 Acidobacteriota bacterium
ATTTCGAGGGCCCTCGGGGGTTGGCTGCAATTCATCCTGGCCACACCGGTGGTGCTGTGGGGCGGATGGCCCTTCTTCCAGCGCGGATGGGCGTCGGTCGTGAATCGCAGCCCCAATATGTTCACGCTCATCGCCATGGGCACCGGGACCGCATACATCTACAGCGTCCTTGCGACGCTTGCGCCGGGCATCTTTCCCGACTCGTTTCGAGGCGAGGGTGGCGAGGTGGCCGTTTATTTTGAAGCGGCTGCCGTGATTATTGCCCTGGTGTTGCTGGGACAGGTCCTCGAGCTTCGCGCCCGCAGCCGGACCGGCGCCGCAATCAAAGCTCTGCTCGGCCTTGCACCCAAGACTGCCCGCCTGGTGCGGGGCGACGGGACGGAAATCGATATCCCCCTGGAGGAAGTCGATCCCGGCGACCATTTGCGAGTTCGCCCGGGTGAAAAGATTCCTGTCGACGGAGTGGTTCTGGAAGGGACGAGCTCGGTGGATGAATCCATCGTAACGGGCGAGCCGATTCCCGTGGAGAAGGCCGAGGGAAGCCGCGTCACCGGCGGGACGGTGAACGGTACCGGCGGCTTCGAGATGCGCGCCGAGCGGGTGGGGAGCGATACTCTTCTCGCACAAATCGTCCGCATGGTGAGCGAAGCCCAACGAAGCCGCGCTCCCATCCAGCGTCTGGCCGATGTTGTGGCTTCCTATTTCGTCCCGGCAGTTTTTTCTGTAGCCGTGATCACTTTCCTCCTCTGGAGCCTTCTCGGGCCGGAACCTCGGTTGGCCTATGCGCTGGTCAACGCCGTGGCGGTGCTGATCATCGCCTGCCCCTGCGCCCTGGGGCTGGCCACGCCAATGTCGATCATGGTCGGCACCGGAAGGGGCGCCACCGCCGGCGTGCTCATCAAAAACGCCGAAGCTCTTGAGATTCTCGAAAAAGTCGATACGCTGCTGGTGGATAAGACCGGCACCCTGACGGAAGGCAAACCCCGTTTGAGCGCCGTTGAAACCGCCTTTGGTAACAATGAATCAGAGATTCTGCGACTCGCGGCTGCGCTGGAAAAAGCGAGCGAGCACCCCCTGGCCGCAGCGATCGTCGGAGCTGCCCGCAAGAAAGGTTTGGAGCTGCCCGAAGCGCAGAACTTCCAATCCCTGACCGGGAAAGGTGTGACGGGAACCGTAGACGGGCGAAGGGTGGCCCTGGGTAACCGAAGTCTTCTGCGGGAACTGGGCCTCGACCCGGGCAATCTGGCTGGCCGCGCCGAGGCCCTGCAACAGGACGGGCAGACGGTGGTGTTTGTCGCGGTGGGCGATGCGGTAGGTGGCCTCGTGGCCGTGGAGGACCCCATCAAGAAATCCACTCCGGAAGCGATCCGGTTGCTGAGGGCTGAGGGGGTGCGCATCGTCATGCTGACCGGCGACAGCCGCAATACCGCCGCCGCGGTGGCCCGCAAGCTCGGACTGGTGGAAGATGATGTCGAAGCCGAAGTCCTGCCCCATCAGAAAGGCGACGTGGTGAAGCGGCTTCAAGCTCAGGGACGTGTGGTAGCGATGGCGGGAGACGGCATCAACGACGCTCCCGCGCTGGCGCTGGCGCAGGTGGGCATCGCCATGGGGACCGGAACCGATGTGGCCATGGAAAGCGCCGGCGTGACGCTGGTCAAAGGCGACCTGCGCGGCGTCGCCCGGGCACGGCGGCTGAGCCGCGCCACCATGCGCAACATCCGCCAGAACCTGTTCTTCGCCTTCATCTATAACTCGCTCGGAGTTCCGCTGGCTGCCGGGGTTCTCTATCCTTTCTTTGGATGGTTGCTCAACCCCATGATTGCCGCCGCTGCGATGACCTTCAGTTCCGTATCCGTCATCACCAATGCCCTGCGGCTGCGAAAGGTTGCACTTTAAGGAATCGATGAAAACGATACCTCTCTGCTGTGTCATCGCGGTATGGCTCACACTTCCCTCGGCTGCACAAGTGACCGAATGGCAGGGTGAGGTTCGCCACTCCCATCGGATGGGAGGCTGCCGGGGCAATCTGCAAATCACTTCCCGGGGAATCGCCTACCTGACCGACCACAAGAAACACGCGCGCGATTGGTCTTATCTTGACCTCAAGGCCGTATACATCGCCCCCGGCAAGGTCCTCCTTTCCACCTACGACAAGAAGAAACCTTTCACCCTGAAAGTGAAGGAAGGGGAGATTCCGAGGGATACCATGCGGTTTCTTCTTGAGAGTTTCCCGAAAACCCTCATCGTCAACGCCAGCCTTCCACTCCCCACCACGCTGTTTGAGATTCCCGCAAGCCACCGGCATCGTCGCGGCGCCTGCCAGGGTATCCTGAGGGCCGGGACCCAGAGGCTCACCTTCGAATCGGATCAATCCGCTCATTCCAGAACCTGGCGGTATGGTGATGTCGCCGACCTGCATTCCCTGCACTCGTTCGAGCTGACACTCACAACCCGCGAATACCAAAAGTTTCACTATGCGGGGAACCGCGTGTTCCGCTTTCAGCTGAAGGAACCCATGGCGCGAAGCGTTTATCAGGATCTGTGGCGAAGAGTGAACCTCGGTGGGACTCTGGAATTGAAGGCTCGGAATTAGGGAATTTCATCC
>JAPUME010000236.1 GCA_027294185.1 Acidobacteriota bacterium
TCAACCCGACGCTGCCTTCCGTGCCTAGTTCCACGCCCTCGTAAAGCCTCTGGGCAAACATCATGGTCTTTTTTGCCGAAAAATGAAGCTTTCGCCACGCTTCCTGTTGCAGAGGGCTGGTGGTGAAAGGAGCGACGGGAAACTTCCTCTTCTCCTTTCGGGTCACCGACCGGATTTCGAAGTCGGCCTTTTCGAGCGCCCGGCGGTGCTCGGTGGCTGAGGCTCCATTGGGAATCTCCAGCGCCTTGCCCTGGAACTTCGTCGCCCGAGCCTCGAACGATGGAGGAAGATGCCCCTCCAGACTAGCTTTCATCGTCCAGTATTCCTGCGATTTGAAAGCCTGAATTTCGCGTTCCCGTTCCGCAATCAATCGCAGGGTAACGGTCTGCACGCGCCCGGCGGAGATGCCCCGCCTGACTTTTTCCCACAGGAGCGGGCTCACCTGGTAGCCGACCAGCCGGTCGAGGATGCGCCGTGTCTGCTGGGCGTCGACCAGATGACCATTGATTTTTTTCGGGTGCTTGAAGGCTTCTTGGATCGCCTCCTTGGTAATTTCGTTGAACATCACCCGGTGGAATTTCGTCTTCTTCTTGTTTTTGAGAATTTCCCACAGGTGAGCGCAAATAGCTTCTCCTTCGCGGTCCGGGTCGGTGGCGAGGTAGATATCCTCGGCCTTCTCCGCAGCCTTGCGAAGGTCGGCGATGACTTTAGTCTTTCCGGGGATGACCTCGTAGGTCGGCTCAAAGCCTCTGGCAACGTCCACAGCCAGGATCTTTTTGGGCAGATCCTTGACGTGGCCGAGTGAGGCCTTTACCTGGAAGCCTCTGCCCAGGTAGCGTGTGATCGTCCGCGCTTTGGCGGGTGATTCTACGATTACCAGTGATTTTGCCATCCGTTATTGTTTCCCCGCGAGGCGCAAGCCCCGGTTCTAAAGTCTGCGCAAAAAATTCTTTCCCGGCAACTGCCGGATCAAACCGTTCATCTCCAGTTCCAGAAGGACCGTCAAGATCTGCGGCTGCTTCATCTCCACCTGGTCGAAGATCGTATCGATGAGCAGGGGCGCATCCGGTTTCAGCACTTCGAAGACCGCCTTCTGGTCCGTCGTCAAAGAGGCCTCAAAGAGAGATGCTTCCCCTGTGGCAGAGGTTGCCGCCGCCGGTGGCGCCAATTGCTGCCGAACCTCGGCGGGAAACTCCTCGACGACATCTTCCCAGCTATCGACCAGCTTCGCGCCCGACTTGATTAGATGATTCGGGCCGAAGCTCTGCGCCGAGGTAATATTCCCCGGCACGGCAAATACCTCACGGTTATAATCGGCAGCAAGCCGTGCAGTGATTAACGAGCCGCTGTATTCGGCTGCCTCGGCAACCACCGTTCCAAGCGCCAGACCGCTGATAATGCGGTTCCGAATGGGAAAATTCTCCGGCACCGGAGGGGTTCCCAGGGGAAATTCGGAGACGAGCGCGCCGGAGTCGGCAATTTTTGCCGCCAGCGATTTGTTCTCCCTGGGATAGATCACATCCAATCCTGAGCCGAGTACTGCCACGGTCGCCCCTTTCGCCTCGAGCGCTCCCCGATGGGCCGCCGAGTCGATGCCGCGCGCCAAACCGCTTACAATCACCAAATTGCGCATGGCCAGATCGTGAGCCAGCCGGTGCGTCACCGAGCTGCCGTAAGCCGTCGGACGGCGAGTTCCCACGACGGCTACCGAGTAACGGCCCAGGGCCTCAACCGATCCACGCACGTAGAGCACCAGCGGCGGATCGGTAATCTCACGAAGCTGCCTGGGATAACGCGCATCCGCAAAGGTAACCGCCTGGAAGTCGGTCTTTTCCAGCTTGCTTAGCTGTTTCTCCGCCTCCTCAAGACCTGCCTGCCGGGAGAGCGCCTGCGCCGATGCTGCCCGCAGGCCGCACGCTTCCAACTCGGTCAAGGAGGCATGGTAAACGGCCTCGGGCGAGCCGAAGCGTTCGATCAATCGATGCGCATAGCGCGGGCCAATGCCTTCCACCCGCATCAGCGCAATCCAGTACAGCAGGTCCTCTTGCATAATTTCTTGAAAGCCGCAGCAGCCCTCAAAATTAGAGACTCTACGCATCCCTTTGCGGATTTGTCAAGTCGGCGGGTTCGCCGGAGATTGAAGGCAGGGGGAAAAGGCCTGTCTCGCCCAAGAAATGGCAGGGGCTATCTGATTGAAATAAAAGGGATAACTCTGGCTTCAGGCGAGAGCCGCAGGTGTTTAGGTTTCTTTTTCACTTACCGTGGCGCCCAGGCGGCCGCGGGCCAGCCGCACACGGATCTCGCTTCCGGTCTCGACCTCGCCCGCATCGCGCAAAATCCGCCCCGAGGTGTCATGCGTGATCGAATAACCCCGCTTCAAAATCTCCAGCGGGTTTCGTTCACCGAGCACCGAGCCCAGGTTGATGAGCCGGTTTCGCCGCGAGGCCAGGGTGCGGTTGAAAAGCGTGATGGCATGAGAAACAGTCCTCACCAGGCGCAGGTGTCGGAGTTCCAGGAATTGTCGAAAGTCGAAGTGACGCACCCGGGCAGCGCGCAAAAGCCATACCTCCCGGGCTCGCTGAACCTTCCGCCGGAGATAGAGCGCCATGAGGCCCACGTTTTCGTCCACCTGTTGGGAGCGTTCCGTAATTCGTGCCCCGAGGGTCTGAAAGACGCGATGCAGGCGAAGCTCGGTCAAATGCTGACGGGCGTCCTGGATTACCATTTGCAGAAGTTGCCGGAGGCGACGGGTCAGATTACGGATCTCTTCCGCCAACTCGCGCTTCGGCCGGACCACAAGCTCGGCGGCGGCCGAAGGCGTGGGGGCACGCAGGTCGGCGACGAAATCAGCAATGGTGAAATCGGTTTCGTGACCTATGGCTGAAATCACCGGAATCCGCGATGTTGCAATCGCCCGTGCCACGCCCTCTTCGTTGAAACTCCAGAGATCCTCCATCGATCCGCCGCCGCGCGCCACCAGGAGAACGTCAGCCGACCGCGCCTGATTAAAATATTGAATCGCCTCGACGATCTCCTTTGCCGAACCTTCTCCCTGCACCCGCACGGGATAGATCAGCACTCCCATGTTGGGGAATCGTCGCCCGAGGATGCGCAGCATGTCGCGGAGCACCGCTCCCCGAGGTGAGGTAATCATTCCGACGGTTCGCGGCAGCATAGGGAGAGGTTTCTTGCGGTCGGGGTCGAACAGGCCCTCCTGAGCCAGCCTGGCTTTGAGCTGCTCGAAGGCCAGTTGGAACGCGCCCAGGCCCGCCGGCTCGATGTGCTCTACGTAGATCTGGTATTCGCCCCGCGCCTCGTAGACGCCGACCCGTCCCCGCACGATGACGGCCAGCCCGTCCTGGGGGCGAAACCTCAGGTAGCGTGCCGTGTTGCGGAAACAGACGGCTTTTAACTGTGCCGATTCGTCTTTCAGTGTGAAATAGAGATGACCTGAAGGGGCCGGACGGAAATTCGAAACTTCTCCTTCCACCCACACATCGGGGAATTTCCGCTCCAGAAGTTGTTTGATCGTCTGGCTGAGCTCGGAGACGGAGAGGACTTTGCGTTCCGGCGCCAGGTTCAGATCGATTTGGTCCACCGAGTCTCCTTCGGCCTAACGGCGCGTGAACAATGAAACGAGCCAGAAAAAAAGAGTCAGCACGGCGCTCAGCACGAGCGATGTGACAATAGGAAAGTAGAACTGAAAATTCTTACCTTTGTAGGCAATGTCTCCGGGCAGGCGACCCAGCCCGAAGAAAGAAGATTTTGAGCCTGCCATCAGCAGGAGCCCCAGCAGGAAACAGATCACGCCCGCGAGAATCAAGGCCTTGCCGACCTGAAAGGGGATTCCCGCTCCCATGATCTGTTCTTCCGTTGCCTCGCATGAGGTGCAGAAAGGCGACGCTTATTCCGCCATCTCGTAGCCGGGAAAGAAGTAGCTGATCTCAAAAGCGGCCGTCTGGACGCCGTCGGAGCCGTGAGTGGCGTTCCGCTCGACGCTGGTGCCGTAGAGTTTGCGAATCGTGCCCGGAGCCGCTTCCGCCGGGTTCGTCACTCCCATGCTCTCTCGCCACCGCGTGATGGCATTTTCGCCTTCGAGCACCATGACCAGGATGGGCCCCGAGCTCATGAAATCCGTCAAATCGGAGAAGAAAGACTTGCCGTAATGGGTGGCGTAGAAACCCTCTGCCCTGCGCTTCGACAGCCGAAGCATTTGAGCTTTCTTGATGGTGAATTTCTTGTTTTCTACGATGGTGAGGATGTTGCCTATGTTGTTTGCGGCTACTGCATCCGGCTTGATAATCGCCAGGGTTCTTTCCGCTGCCATTCGCAAGCTCCTTTTCCTTCCGGTCTTCTTTCCTGCCTAGGATAACGCCCTTCGAGCCGCACGTCTAATATTTATACTTATACTCATGGCGAGATTTAATCAGAGTTCTGCCAACTGTTTTGCCATGCACGGGCCGATATCCGCCGGGGAGGGAGCAACGACGATGCCGGCCTGCTCGAGGGCCGCGATCTTGTCTGCAGCGGTTCCCTTTCCCCCGGAGATGATAGCGCCCGCGTGACCCATCCTGCGCCCCGGCGGCGCCGTCCTTCCCGCCACGAAGGCCACGACAGGCTTCTTCACATTTTGGCCGATGTAGGCGGCGGCCTCTTCCTCGGCCGTTCCGCCGATCTCGCCGATCATGACGATGCCGTGAGTCTCCGGGTCTTCATGGAAGAGCCGCAGGGCATCGGTAAAATTTGTGCCGATGACGGGGTCGCCTCCAATGCCGATGCAGGTGGACTGCCCGATGCCGAGCGCCGTGAGTTGCCCTACGGCTTCGTAGGTCAGGGTGCCGCTGCGCGAGATGACACCTACGTGGCCGGCCTTGTGAATCGCTCCGGGCATGATGCCGATCTTGCATTTCGCCGGCGGGGAGATGATGCCGGGACAGTTCGGGCCGATCAAGCGGGTCGGTTTCCCGTCCAGGAAGTTTTTCACCCGCACCATGTCCAGCGCCGGAATGCCCTCGGTGATGCAGATGACCACTGCTACTCGCGCATCCGCCGCTTCCAGAATGGCGTCGGCGGCGAAGGGTGGCGGGACGAAAATCATCGACGTGTTGGCTCCCGTCTTCCGAACGGCTTCCTCGACGGTGTTGAACACCGGAACGCCGTCGGCCTCGGTTCCGCCCTTGCCGGGAGTCACACCGGCAACCACCCGGGTGCCGTAGGCCACACACTGCCGCGTGTGAAAGCCGCCTTCACGGCCCGTGATGCCCTGGACCAGCAATCGCGTATTTTCATTGACGAGAATTGACAACGTTTAACCAGGCTTCGATTTTGACTTTGCCAGCCGCACCACCTTCTCCGCCGCGTCTTTCATGTCCCGAGCCACGGTGAAGTTGAGGCCGGACTCCTCGAGAATCTTCCTGCCCATCTCGACGTTGGTGCCTTCGAGTCGAACCACCACCGGAACCTGAAAGCCCAGGGTGCGGGCGGCGGCCACGACACCGCCGGCCACAATATCGCAGCGCATGATGCCGCCGAAGATGTTGATCAGCACGGCGCGGACGTTGGTATCGGCAAGCAGAATCTCAAAAGCGTTACGCACCTGATCTTCACTGGCCCCGCCGCCGACATCGAGAAAGTTCGCCGGCATCCCCCGGCGTATTGAATGATATCCATGGTGGCCATGGCCAGCCCCGCGCCGTTCACCATGCAGCCGACGTTGCCTTCAAGCTTGATGTAGTTCAACCCGTGTTCGGAAGCGCGAACTTCGAGCGGGTCCTCTTCATCGAGGTCGCGCAGTTGAGCCAGGTCCTTGTGGCGGTAAAGACCGTTGTCGTCGAAGTTGATCTTGGCATCGAGCGCGAGCACCCGCCCCTCAACCGTGAGAACGAAAGGATTGATCTCGACCATGGAGGCATCGGTCTCGCAAAACGCCCGGTAGAGGCTCGCGAAGACGCGCACCGCATCCCGGACTTGCGCCCCCAGGCCCAGCCCGAAGGCCAGCTTGCGCGCCTGGTAGGCTTCGAAACCCAGCCCCGGGTCGATGCCGACCTTCAGGATTTTCTCGGGGTTCTTGGCCGCCGTGACTTCAATCTCCACCCCGCCTTCGCTCGAGGCCAGAAACGCCGGGCGCTCTGAAGCGCGGTCGAGCACGATGCCCAGGTAGAATTCCTTCGCCACTTCGAGGCTTTCTTCAATCAGGACGCGCTTGACGACCCTGCCGCCCGGTCCGGTTTGGATGGTAACCAGAGGTTTTCCCAGGAGGTCGGTGGCCACCTGAGCCGCTTCATCGGGGGAGCTGACCAGCTTCACCCCGCCGGCCTTGCCGCGCCCACCGGCATGAATCTGCGCCTTGACGACCACTTTGCCGCCCAGCCGCTCGGCAGCGGCGCGAGCTTCCTCGGGGGTCGATGCCACCTCGCCTTTGGGCACCGGCACGCCGAATTGCGCGAGGACTTGCTTGGCCTGAAATTCGTGAATCTTCATGGGTTAGGAGGCGGATCGTGGCGCTGTGCTAAAATGGTGCGCTTTCAACGTGGAATTGCGAGTATAGGGAATCGACAGAGAAAAAGCAACGAAGGGGCCTCGTTGAACCTTCGTCAAGGGTCAAGAGTCTCTTCATGATTCGCGAGTTCATCGAAAAAATTGAAGCCAAAAGGGACTTGACGCAAGCGGAGGCGTCTGCCCTGATGCTGGAGCTTCTCGGGGGGCGGATCGAGGAGGCTGAGATTGTGTCGCTGCTCAGCGCATTGCGTGACAAGGGCGCCACCGTCGAGGAGTTGATTGGCTTCGCCTCGGTGATGCGCAGCAAGGCCCGCGAGACGCTCGAAGAGGGAGGCGT
>JAPUME010000237.1 GCA_027294185.1 Acidobacteriota bacterium
TGCCCGGAGGGCTCGACTGGAGGCAACCGCGTGTATAATCGCAAAAGCCGGAGGGTCAAAAAACTAATTCCGGCTAAGCAAACGATAGTTCAAGGAGGATCTCAAATGCGAGCAACATACGCGACAAAGTGTTCCCCCACAGTCGAAGCGTTTCTCGGGGAAAGCCCGCTGTCTCTGTTTATCGGAGGTCAGTGGCTCTCCTCGAAGGGTAAGAAAACTTTCCGTACCCTCGATCCCGGTTCTGGAGCCACATTGGCGGAGGTTCATGACGCCCAAGCCGAGGACGTAGACGCTGCGGTACAGGCGGCCCGGCAAGCTTTTGTAGGGTCCCAATGGGCTCAAATGGATGCCCGTAAGCGGGGTGAATACTTGCACCGGCTGGCAGATCTCGTAGAGGCCCACAAAGAAACTCTGACGGAGATCGAAGCACTCGATGTGGGTAAGCCTCGACCTCAAGCCCAATGGGATATCGAGAATTTTTCGGCGACGCTGCGCTATTACACCGAGCTCGCCCTGCATGTCTCCTATAGAGAGCCCATCCCGGTGCCTCACCACGAGGCACGAACGGTGCGCCATCCTTTCGGAGTGTGCGGCTTTATCTTCCCATGGAATTTCCCCTTTTTGTTGGCTGGCTGGGGTATCTCGCCAGCGCTTGCGGCCGGAAACACGATCGTGATCAAGCCTGCCGAAGATACACCGCTTTCCACTCTTTATCTGACGCGGCTGGTTAAGGAAGCGGGCATACCGGATGGGGTGGTCAACGTGATTCCCGGATTGGGCGAGACCACCGGTGCAGCATTGGCGCGGCACCCTGGTTTGAACCGGATGTCATTTACCGGCTCCCCGGAAGTGGGCCGCATAGTCGCAGAGGCCTGTGGGCGCAACCTCGTGCCGGTAAAACTGGAACTCGGCGGCAAGGGAGCCGCTGTTATTTTCGACGACGTCGATATCGAATCCACAGTCGACAAACTTGTTGGTGCCGTGACACTCAACACAGGGCAGGTTTGCTGCACGGCCTCGCGATGGTTGGTGCAAGAAAGTGTATATGACCAGTTCGTCCAGTGCTCGATCGACCGCATGAAAAAAGTGCATATCGGCTATTGGAATGACCCGAGCACCGAAATGGGTCCCGCCGTCAGCAGCAAACAGATGGATCGTATATTGGGGTATCTTGAAAAAGGCCGCAAGGAGGGCGCCGAGGTCTTGCTGGAAGGTGGCAAAACAGAAGTTCCGGGCAAAAAAGAGGGGTTCTACATTAAGCCCGCTATGCTGGCTGGGTCTGCTGAGAATGTGGCTGCTCGCGAAGAGATTTTCGGACCGGTACCCTTCCTGCTGAAATTCGGAAGTGAAGATGAGGCGTTCGACGTAGTTAACCGCTCGCCGTACGGACTCGCCAATAGCGTTTGGTCAAAAGATCTGGAACGGGCCAATCGCATGGCCGAACGCCTTGTTGCAGGGAATAGTTGGATCAACGCGCACAATGTTTTCGTACATGGGGTTCCCTATGCCGGCGTTAACCTCAGCGGTATGGGTGGAGGTGTACTGGGTCCACAGACTTTTTTGGACTACCTACGTGAGCAGTCGGTCGTCCGACCCCTGTAGAACCATCAAGCGTACGATGAGGAGAGCTATCTCCACGGGTGAGTAATCCAGAATGGCATAGTGCGAGACGATCCCCTTCACGCACTCTTACGCCGCACCGGCTTACAATTCCCACGCGGGCCGCTCTTCTGACGGGCCGCCACTACCAGCGCACCGGGACATTCGAAGCCCATATGGGTAACGCGATATATTGCACTCCAAGGGGAGCGTCGTGGGTGAGGTATTTCAGGTCAGTTTTTATATCGTTATAACGCAGAAGTGGATTGACACAAAAGAGTCCTCATAAGCGCAGCGTTGCAGGTTCGATCCCTGCCGGGCGCGCCATTCCACCTATTTTTCTCCGGGCACTTGATCGTTTTCAGGGAACGTGGTTTTAAGCTATTCGGAGGGCAAGATCAGTTCCGTAAAATAGCTTTCCAGATTTTGGGATTCGATCTCACAAACAGTCTCAAAGAATTGCCTCAATGCTCTACCAGCATCTCTGTTGATGCTCAACCGCTCGTTGTTCGCATGGCTGGTGTCCCTGTTTTGTTCGTCGGTACACTCCCGCTCAAGTTGGAGAGTTAGCGTCCCTTGGGTGAGATCGCCCGAAAGTTGTTCCACGAAATGCTTAGGCCTGGCGGGTTGATTAAGACCCTGTTTCCAGTATCCGGGAAGTCGATGATTACGGGGTCCTTTGGTGTGCCTTCAGAGAACGAAATCGAGTAGGCTAATCCGAGTTGAAATGTGACCTCCAAGTTGCCCATAAGGCACCTTCCTCATTTGAGTTAATCTGCGGGCTAGTATATCCGCATCAGGGCAGCCTCGGTAGGCTGGGAACCCAGATCCCAAAAACATATGTTTCTGGGCCACCTGATTCCCGGACTTCCGGGTGAATGGATTCAGTCGGATAGGAAGGGCCTTGCAGGAGGGTTTTTGGGCCAGGGTCTCACTCCGGAAAGTTCATCCGCCGCAGGAGGTCTTGGAAGCGGGGGTCGAAGTAGCGGCGGGTTTATCCCGCCAGCTGTGGAGTGGCGGGGTAAACCCGCCTCTACCTACGTGGTAGGAAGCGTAGAGTTCTAGGCTGTCACAGAAACCAGGCACCTGTCCTGCCTGCTAGAGTGGGATGTTTCCGTGCTTTTTGGGGGGATTGGTGTCTCGCTTGGTTTCAAGCATTCGGAGGGCGTTGATCAGGCGGGGCCGGGTCTCGCGCGGCTCAATGACGGCATCGACATAACCGCGCTCGGCGGCGATGTAGGGATTGGCAAAGCGGCGGCGGAATTCCTCCACTTTCTCGGCTCGCAGAGCCTCAGGCTCGGCGGCCTTCTCAAACTCACGCCGATTGAGGATATTTACGGCGCCCTCGGGCCCCATGACGGCGATTTCTGCGGTCGGGTAGGCGTAATTGATGTCGGTTCGAATATGCTTGGAGGCCATTACGCAGTAAGCCCCTCCGTAGGCCTTGCGTGTAATGACGGTAATCTTCGGCACCGTGGCCTCGGCAAAGGCGTAGAGGAGCTTCGCCCCGTGGCGGATGATTCCGCCGAACTCCTGCTCGGTCCCCGGCAGAAAACCGGGCACATCCTCGAAGGTAATCAGCGGAATGTTGAAGGCGTCGCAGAAGCGCACGAACCGCGCCCCCTTTACCGCAGCGTTGATGTCGAGGCATCCCGCCAGCACCGCCGGCTGGTTGGCGACCATGCCCACGCTCTGCCCCCCGAGGCGCGCAAAGCCGACGATCAGGTTCCGGGCAAAGTGCTCGTGCACTTCCAGAAAGGTGCCGTCGTCGACGACGCGGCGGATGACGTCCTTCATGTCGTAGGGTTGGTCGGATTCGGCAGGCACCAGTCCGTCCAGCGCCTCATCAGTCCGGTCGATGGGGTCGGAGCATTCCCTGCGGGGAGCATCCTCCTGATTGTTCTGGGGAAGGAACGAGAGCAACTCGCGGATGAGGGCGAGACATTCGGCGTCGTCGGGCGCCATGAAGTGAGCCACCCCGCTCGTGGTGTTGTGCGTGCGCGGCCCGCCCAGCTGCTCCTTGGTAACTTCCTCGTGCATGACCGTTTTGATGACGTCGGGTCCGGTCACGAACATGTAGCTGGAGTTTTCGACCATCACCACGAAGTCGGTGATGGCGGGGGAGTAAACCGCCCCGCCTGCGCAGGGTCCCATGATGGCTGAAATTTGCGGAA
>JAPUME010000238.1 GCA_027294185.1 Acidobacteriota bacterium
ACCAGCAGGAGATCGACGCCCAGATTTGCGGCCCTACGGCTCAGACGAATCGTCTCCTGCGTGCTTTCCAGACCGGTCGTCGCAACCAGCAACTGCGGGGGCTTGATGAGCTTCCGCGCCGCTTCAAATAACCGAAGCCGCTCATCCGGGCGCAAATAAGGCATTTCTCCCGTGGAGCCACATACCACGAATCCCCTCAGCGAAAGCCGCCTCCACTTCCGGAGATTCTCCTCAAAGGAACGAATCCGCATGCGACCGCCGGCGTCCATGGGGGTCACCACGGGAATCATGACCCCTTGAAGACATTGGATCAACTTTTGCCTGCTCATCATGGAATTTTCCAAAGACCTGTTTGTGCGCGAACAAGATTCAAGTTCAAGTGGTTTGGCTGCCGGGACTTCGACGATGCAGGTCCTGCAAGCTGGTAACTACCAGCTCCCGTGCTTGCAGCGCCTCGATGCCGCTGACGGCGGCCGCGGCGGCTGCAACCGTGGTGATACAGGTAACCTGGTACTTCATGGCGGCACGCCGGATCGCCTTTTCGTCAAAGCGGGATTCGACACCGAGCGGCGTGTTGATGATCAAATCGACGTTTCCGTTCTTGATCAAATCGACGATATTCGGCCGTCCCTCGTTCACCTTGAAGACCGACTCGACCTCCAGGCCTGCGGCCTCCAGGGCCTTGGCAGTTCCCCGAGTTGCGGTCAATCGAAAACCCAGCTTGTGGAGCCTGCGAGCGATGGGGATTGCCTCCGGCTTGTCGTGGTCGTGGAGCGAGAGAAAGACGCTTCCCTGGAGCGCGAGCCGCTGGCCCGCAGCCGTCTGGGCCTTGGCGAAGGCCAGACCGAATCCATCGGCGATTCCCATGACCTCGCCGGTCGACTTCATTTCCGGCCCCAGTATGATATCCGCGCCCGGCAATTTGTTGAAGGGAAAAACGGGAGACTTCACAAAGTAGTGGTGAACGGGCAGCTCAGCCGGCAGGGCGAACTCGCGGAGTTTTCTGCCCACCATGAGCCGGGCGGCCATCTTGGCAAGCGGCACCCCGGTAGCCTTGCTGACGAAAGGGACGGTCCGCGATGCTCGCGGGTTTACTTCGAGCACGTAGACCTTTCCGTTCTGAATGGCGTACTGCACATTCATCAACCCGATCACATTGAGCTCCCGGGCCAACCGGACCGTGTAGTCCTTCAGCGATTTACGCTCGGAATCGGGAATGTTGATCGACGGCAGGACGCAGGAGCTGTCACCGGAGTGAATCCCGGCCTGCTCGATATGCTCCATGATTCCGGCGATCACGACATCCTCCCCGTCGGCGAGAGCATCCACATCCACTTCCAGCGCGTTTTCGAGGAAGCGGTCAATCAGCAGGGGCAGGACGGCCTGCAGTTCGGCTGCACGCTGGACGTAGTCGACCAGTGTCGCTTCATCGTAGGCGATCACCATCGAACGGCCGCCCAGAACATAGGAGGGGCGCACCAGCACCGGGTAGCCGATCTTGCGGGCGATCTTAACGGCCTCCTCCGTGTTCATGGCCGTGCCGTTATCCGGATGCGGAATGTCGAGCTTTTTCAGGACGGCCCCGAAGCTCTTGCGGTCCTCGGCGCGATGGATGGCCTCAGGCGAGGTCCCGATGATCGGCACGCCGGCCTGCTGCAGGCTGCGCGCCAGGGTCAACGGCGTCTGGCCTCCGAACTGTACGATCACCCCGTATGGTTTTTCTACCTCCACAATCGCCGCCACGTCCTCAAAGGTCAGCGGCTCGAAGTAGAGCCGGTCGGAGGTGTCATAGTCGGTGGAAACGGTTTCCGGGTTGCAGTTGACCATGATCGTCTCGAAGCCTTCTTCTTTCAGTGCAAACGAGGCATGGCAGCAGCAATAGTCAAACTCGATCCCCTGGCCGATGCGGTTCGGTCCACTGCCGAGGATCATGACTTTTCGGCGCGAGGTCGGCGCGGCCTCACTCTCGTCCTCATAAGTCGAGTAGAGGTAAGGAGTGTAGGACTCAAACTCCGCCGCGCACGTGTCCACGCGCTTGAAGACCGGCTGCACACCCGCCTCTTTTCTTCGTTTGAGCAGGTCTTCCTCCGAGCATTGCCAGATTTCGGCCAGGTGACGGTCGGAAAATCCGGCACGCTTGGCCTCCGCAAGAACCGGCGTGGGGAGATTCTTGAACGTGAATCGCTTCAGCTCTCCCTCAAATTCCCAAATCTGCTTTATCTGATCCAGAAACCAGGGATCGATATGAGTCAGCTCGGAAAGTGTCTCTACGCTGTGACCCGCCTGGAGGGCATAAAACAGATCCCAGATGCGCTCCGGATGAGGAACCGTCAGCCGGCGCGTCAACTCCGCCGGTGTGGCCGGAGGAGGGGGAACTTTTCGTCCGGTTTCGAGCGATCGGATCCCTTTCAGCAGCGCCTCTTTGAAGGTCCGGCCGATGGCCATCACTTCTCCGACTGACTTCATCTGCGTGGTCAGGACCGGGTCGGCATCAGGGAACTTCTCCTGCGCCCATTTGGGAATCTTGACAACCACATAATCGATGCTCGGCTCAAAGCAGGCGGGTGTCTTCTGGGTGATATCGTTCGGAATCTCATCCAGCGTATAGCCTACAGCCAGCCGGGCGGCAATCTTGGCGATGGGGAATCCCGTAGCCTTCGATGCCAATGCGGAGCTGCGCGAGACACGCGGATTCATTTCGATCACCAGCGTCCGGCCCGTGCGAGGACACACGGCGAACTGAATGTTCGATCCCCCTGTTTCCACGCCCACCTGACGGATGACGGCAAAGGAGGCGTCGCGAAGGAGCTGATATTCTTTATCGGTCAGCGTCTGCGCCGGCGCCACGGTAATCGAGTCGCCGGTGTGGATTCCCATGGGATCGAAGTTTTCAATCGAGCAGACGACTACGGTGTTGTCGTTTCGGTCCCGCATGACCTCCAGCTCGAACTCCTTCCAGCCGATCAGCGATTCCTCGATCAACACTTCATGGACCGGGCTGGCCTCCAGGCCCCAGCGCGCCACTTCCTCAAATTCCACACGGTTGTAGGCAATCCCGCTGCCGGTTCCCCCCAGCGTGAAGGAGGGACGAACGATGACCGGATATCCGATCTTCAGGCTGGCCTCCACCGCATCGGGGATGCTCGTGACCAGCGCGCTCCTGGGGGATTCGAGTCCCGCTTTGCTCACCGCATCCTTGAACCAGAGGCGGTCCTCGGCGATCTTGATGGCTTCAACCGAGGCTCCGATCAACTGGACTCCATACCGTTCCAGGACCCCGGCTTCGGCAAGCTCCACGGAGAGGTTCAATGCCGTCTGCCCTCCCACCGTGGGCAACAGAGCGTCGGGCTTCTCCTTCGCTATGATGGCTTCGACGTACTCCAGCGTAAGGGGCTCCACGTAGGTGCGGTCGGCGGTTTCGGGATCGGTCATGATGGTGGCGGGGTTGGAGTTCACCAGAACCACCTCATAGCCTTCCGCTCTCAGAGCCTTGCAGGCCTGCGTGCCTGAGTAGTCGAACTCACACGCCTGGCCGATGATGATCGGCCCCGAGCCGATAATCAGAATCTTCTTGATGTCGTTACGCTTGGGCATATTCTTGTTACTTACAGATTCCCCCTAATCTGGAGTCATCCTAGGAATTGTCCCATTCCGCCCAATCACTTTCTCTTCGAAAACTGCCGCATCAGCGCGAGGAAATCGTCAAAGAGGTATTGTGAGTCATGCGGCCCCGGCGACGCTTCCGGATGATACTGAACGCCGAACAGT
>JAPUME010000239.1 GCA_027294185.1 Acidobacteriota bacterium
CGCCCGCAAGGTGAACCGCGATGATATCACCCAGGGCGCGCAGGAATTGGACGTCGAGTTGACCGAGCACATCACTTTTTGTATTGAGGCCCTGCAGGGAATCGCCATCGAATTGGGGCTGGATACTCCCGCCTGAAATTCAACCGAACACCTTTCTCCCTTGAAATGACAAAGAAGGCAGGAGCTAGGGGGGAGTGACTTCTTTTTCCATCTCTTCGATTCTCTCCAACTCGGCCATCGCCCGTGCGCTGAGCGGATTCCCGACGCGGCCCAGGAATTCTCTTGCGGCGAGGAAATCTTTCCTCTCGGTGGCGATGTAACCGTAAATCAGGTTTAAATCATTTTCCGAAGGCAGGTTGCGGATGGGAGGAAGGGAAGGCGGCATAAATTGTCGCAGGAAGTTGAGATTGACCGGGACCGTATTGTAGGGAAGGGAATTTCCCTTGGGAGTCTGGTACTCCAGAAAAGGAAGAAAGTCGGTGGAGACGAAGTCGGCAGGCAGGTCGCTCACTTTGGGCAGCTCGGCCACTGCCTTGCGAAACGTATCCTCGTGCAGAACCAGATCTCCGAGCAGGGAAAACAGGCTTCCGATATTCAGAGTTTCCAGCTCTTTTCGTATGTTGGGATCGTTGTCGAAACTGCGAATCAAGTTAAAGTCGGTTTCCAGTGGCTGGTCGGATGCGATCAGGATCCCCTGCTCGGTGCCGTAGAAAAAGGCCAGATGTGGAAACACTTGCGCGGCGGTGTTCAAAATCACCAGCAGGTCGCGGGTGGGCATGTGATGAATCTGCACCCATTGTTGCAGGATTCCTCCCGGTTTGAGCTGTCGCAGGCAAAGCTCATAGAATTCCTTGTTATAGAGGTCGGCCTCGCCCGCGATCCAGATGGAAGTCACCTCGATGCTGATCAGGTCATACGGATCGCGAGATAACAGGAGCAGATTTCGCCCGTCGGTGATCTGCAGATTCACGCGAGGGTCGCGGTCGAAGACTCCGTCGTTCACGTCCTCGAACCATTCCCGTGCCGCTTCGACGATATGCGGCGCCAACTCGGCAACGTCGATTCGCCCGAAGGGAAAGTGCGACATCGCGCGCAAGGTGTTTCCGGTTCCCAATCCGATCACCAGTGCGCGGTCGAATTGCCGCGTGAAGATCAGCGGGATCAGCGCCATGCGAATCTGCTCGGGCACCTCGCCGGTGTTATTTCCCTGAAACTTGCCGTTCGAAAGCAGGATTCGGTTTGGGCCGGATCGAATGACCGAAGTCAGTCCTCCCTGAGTATCTTCCTTGAAATAGAGCAGCTCGTCGATGGGCCAGCCCTCGTTGAAGTAGACATAGGAACCGCGAGTCAGTCGCACCGGGTCCCAACTGGGAATCACGAGGCACAGCAGGACGGCCGTCGTGGTGGATACTGCGGCAATCAGCCACCGGCGCGAAACGCTCAACCCCGCCAGGGTGGCGGCAAACAGGACGCCAATGGCGATGTTTATGACCGCCGCGCCGCGAAGCGTGGGGAGCGATCCGAATAGGGGTACCAGGAAGAATCCCGCGGCCACGGCTCCTCCGATGGACCCCAGAGTATTCGCAGCGTAGATACCTCCAACCCTGCGGCCCACGCCTCCTCCCAACCGTGCGTAGAGGTTCAGAAGAAGAGGGAATCCCAGGCCGATCAGCACCGCCGGGATAATGATTAAATAGAAGGCCGAAAAGAAGCGAAGAAGCTCCGCGATAACGAAGGGAGTGCTTTCCTGCGTCCATATCCATGCTTTGTCGGAAGCGAGCAAGGCAAACAGGGCCAGAATCCATACGGCGAACTCAACCGTCGTTTTTGTCAGCCCACCTGCATCTGATTTCGAGTTGCGCATTCTCCTTCGTAGCCTGACTACGAGAACAATCACTCGCAACAAAATCAGAAACCCCACGCCCAGCGTCACATGCTCCAATGCGCCTGGAATACCGTTTTGAAACAGGTCAGGAACACGATTCCACAGCGGCACGGTGAGAAGAACCGCCAAACCCAGAGCGATCTGGGAGATGATCAGGGCCGGGACCCCCAAGGAGGATTTCGAGAGCCTTGTGGCCACGACCCGCGCTCCAATTGCCAGTCCGCACAGAAAAGTAAACAACATCATGCCGAATGCATAGACCGTGTTGCCCACCAGGAACGCCAGAACGTGGGTCCAGATCACTTCATAGATGAGCGCCAGTGCGCCCGTCAGGATGGCCGCGATGAGCAGGACGGCTCGCACCTGCGGGTAAGAAGCCACCGGGAGTTCTTCGGCAGGCGGGGTGGGCGCTTCGTCCGGAGTTTCAACTTCAGCTTTTTGCCTGCTGCTGATTGCGGCGACGGCGAGGAAAATCAGGCCGTTCACCCCGCAGGCCAGCCAGATGGTTCGCTGCACTCCGAGATGAGGGAGAAACAGATAGGTGGAAATCAAGGTCCCCGAGGCTGCCCCGATGATGTTCACGGTGTAAAGAAGTGTGATTTCATTCGCGAGAGCGGACTTTCGCCGGACCACATAGCGTGCCAGCGCCGGCAGGGTTCCCCCCATCAAAACCGTAGGGATCAATACGACGACCCCCGCCAGACAGAATCGGACCGCCGTCAGGGTGGTCAGGCTCAAGTCGAAGCGGTGATAGAGGTCAACGTAAACCGTCGTAAGGCCTGCAAACAAACTTGGGACCAGAAGACCGTAGAGAGCAACCAGCACTTCCAGGATTCCGTAAATCCAAAGCGAAGGGGCCCAGCGGTCCACGATGCGCCCGAAAATGTAAGCGCCCAGCGCCAGTCCTCCCAGGAAGGCCGCAAGAACCGTGCTGACGGCGTGCGCGGTGTTTCCGAAGGTATAGGTGAGCAGGCGCGTGAAGATGGTCTCAAAGACCAGGCTCGTGGCTCCTGAGAGGAAAAAGAGAACGAGGATGATTCGAGCCATGCTGTTATTGCTGCTGCTGGAGGTCAAATTCACCTGCCTGTTTTGGGATGGCCCGGAGACCTGGGGCAATGGGGAGAGCCAGCCCGTCCGACCTGAATAAGCCGCGCCCCACGCTCTACGAGGGTGACTTATATCACAACGGATTCCTGGTGTAGTCCGAAAACCTGCCTCAAGACGTCGGAAATTTCGCCTACAGTCGCATACCCCTCGACGGCATCGATGATCGGGGGTAGGAGATTCGCCTCTCCCCGAGCGGCTTCCTCCACTCGCTCGAGCCGCGCCTCTACTTGCTTCGAGTCGCGGCGGGATCGCAGCCGTTCTAAACGCGCTTTCTGGTCCTGCTCGATCTGAGGTTCAACCCGGAGGACGGGAGGTGAGGTCGCTTCCTGTTCGCCGAATCGGTTTACGCCCACAGTGGTCTGGTCTCCGGACTCAAGAGCGCGCTGAGTTCGAAAGGAGGACTCCTGAATTTCTCTCTGCATATACCCGGCGGCAATGGCCGCAACCGCTCCGCCCATGCTCTCGATCTTTTTCAGATATTGCTCAGCCTGTTCTTCGAGGGAAGCGGTCAACGATTCGACGTAGTAGGAGCCACCGAGCGGATCGATGGTGTTCCTCACTCCGCTCTCAAAGGCGATGATCTGCTGAGTGCGGAGAGCGAGCAGGGCGGAATGCTCGGTGGGCAGGCCCAGAGCTTCATCCCGTGAGTTGGTGTGCAGGGATTGGGCTCCTCCCAGAACGGCCGCCAATGCTTGCAGCGTGACGCGCACCAGGTTGTTGTCCGGCTGCTGCGCGGTGAGAGTTGACCCGGCGGTCTGGGCGTGGAATCGAAGCATCCAGGAGCGAGGGTCCCGGGCTCGGAAACGGTCTCGCATCAAGCGCGCCCAAAGCCTGCGGGCGGCGCGAAACTTGGCGACTTCTTCCAGCAGATGATTGTGGGCGTTAAAGAAAAATGAGACGCGAGGCGCAAATTCATCAATTTGCAGTCCTCGGGCGAGCGCCGCTTCCGTGTAGGTAATTCCGTGGGCCAGGGTGAAGGCCAACTCCTGCGCGGCCGTGGAACCTGCTTCGCGCATGTGGTAGCCGCTGACGGAAATCATGTTCCAATCCGGCATCTGCTCGCGGCAGAAGGCGAAGATGTCGGTAACCAGCCGCAACGACGGTTCAGGAGGATAGATGTAAGTCCCGCGTGCGACATACTCCTTCAAAATATCGTTCTGAACCGTGCCGGAAAGATTGCCGATCTCGATGCCCTGCTTCTTTGCCACGGCCACGTAGAGGGCCAGCAGAATCGCGGCCGTCGCGTTGATGGTCATGGATGTGGAGACCTTGTCGAGAGAGATACCCTGGAAGAGCGTTTCCATGTCTTCCAGCGAATCGATGGCTACCCCGACCTTGCCTACTTCTCCCTGTGCCTGGATGTGGTCGGAATCGAGACCGATCTGGGTGGGCAGATCGAAGGCCACGGAAAGCCCCGCCTGCCCCTGCGAGAGCAGATATTGGTAGCGACGGTTTGATTCGGTGGCGCTGCCGTAACCGGCATACTGCCGCATGGTCCACGGCCGTCGCCGGTACATCTGCGGGTAGATGCCTCGTGTGAATGGAAACGTTCCCGGCGCGCCCAGGTCGCGCTCATAATCGATGTTGAGATCGCTTAGCTGCTTGGGAGTATAAACGGTTTCAGGAGACGGTTCCGAGGGGCTGGAAGACGGCTTCCGTTTATCGGCAGGTCGTTTAGGCTTCATCCGGGATGAAATTATACCTCGGAAGATTCGGAGGGTGAGATTAAATCCTTAGTGGGAACGGGGTGCTAGCGCGCAGCGCGGGCTTTCAGCATGGAAT
>JAPUME010000024.1 GCA_027294185.1 Acidobacteriota bacterium
GCTTTCCCAGCAGGTTCTGCCGGAAGCGGCCTTGCTTGCCCTTCAGTGTGTCGGAGAGAGACTTCAGGGGGCGGTTGTTGGCCCCGCGCAGGATGCGTCCCCGACGCCCATTGTCAAACAGGGCGTCCACCGCTTCCTGCAGCATCCGCTTTTCGTTGCGGATGATGACATCGGGCGCACGAAGCTCCATGAGCTTCTTGAGCCGGTTGTTGCGGTTGATGACGCGCCGGTAGAGATCGTTGAGGTCCGAGGTGGCGAACCGGCCGCCGTCGAGCGGAACCAGCGGGCGCAGTTCCGGGGGGATGACCGGAATAACATCGAGAATCATCCATTCGGGCCGGTTGGAGGATCTGCGGAAAGCTTCCAGGACTTTCAGACGCTTGGCGTACTTGGTGCGCTTCTGCTGGGAGGCGTCTGTCCGCATCTTCTCCCGCATTTCCTTCCGTAGCTCCTCCACATCCAAACGCTTCAGAAGTTCCTTAATCGCTTCCGCACCCATGGTGGCGCGGAATTTGCTGCCGTATTCCTGCGACAATTCGCGGTATTTCTCGTCGTTCAGGAGCTCCTTTTCCTTGACCGGCGCATCGCCGGGGTCGATGACGACGAAGCTTTCGAAGTAGAGGATGCGCTCCAGGTCGCGCAGGGAAATGTCCAACAGATGCCCGATGCGGCTCGGAAGTCCCTTAAAGAACCAGACGTGGGAGCAGGGCGCGGCCAGCTCGATATGGCCCATGCGCTCGCGCCGCACTTTGGAGAGGGTGACTTCGACGCCGCACTTGTCGCAAATTACGCCCCGATGCTTCATTCGTTTGTATTTCCCGCACAGGCATTCCCAGTCGGTCACCGGTCCGAAGATCCGGGCGCAGAACAGGCCTTCGCGCTCCGGCTTGAAGGTCCGGTAGTTGATGGTCTCAGGTTTGGTTACCTGGCCGTGCGACCACGACCGGATCTTCTCCGGTGAAGCGAGGCTGATGCGGATGCTGTCGAAATCGACAACCGGACTCACACGATCATAAGGGCTGCTGCGATACAATGGATCCTCCTTCAGGGGAATGCGGGGAGAGAGTCAGTGAATCTCTCCAGTGCCCAATGGTAATTCTTTATTTCGGAGTTACGGCCTCCGGGGCGTCCTTCGGTTTCTTGATCAGTTCCACATCCAGGCAGAGGCTCTGAAGTTCGCGGACCAGGACATTGAACGATTCCGGCACGCCGGGTTCATGGGCCGCCTCTCCCTTGACGATGGCTTCGTAAATCTTGGCACGGCCATACACGTCGTCCGACTTTGCCGTGAGCAATTCCTGCAGGATGTGGGCCGCGCCGTAAGCCTCCAGCGCCCAGACTTCCATCTCGCCGAACCGTTGGCCGCCGAACTGGGCTTTGCCGCCGAGCGGCTGCTGTGTAATGAGCGAATAGGGGCCGATGGACCGGGCGTGGATCTTGTCATCGACCAGGTGTGATAGTTTCAGCATGTAGATGTAGCCGACCGTCACGGGCTGCTCAAAGCGTTCTCCGGTCATGCCGTCGTACAGGTCGGTCTTTCCCGAAGTCGGCAGGCCTGAGCTTGCGAGATAGCTCTTGATTTCGTTCTCTGTGGCTCCGTCGAAAACCGGGGTAGCGAAGAAAACGCCCTCGCCGAGCCGGCGGCTCAGCCGTGTCGCGTCCTCATCGCTCATCTTGCGGATTGCCTTATCATTCCCGTTTGGTTGATAGACTTCCCGTAGCTTTTCGCGAAGATGTTCCGGGGGAGTGTTCTTTTCGACGAGCTCGCGGAAATTTTTGCCCAGTGCATGCGATGCCCAGCCGAGATGGGTTTCGAGAATTTGCCCGACGTTCATTCGGGAAGGGACGCCAAGCGGGTTCAGCACGATCTCTACCGGTGTCCCGTCGGGAAGGTAGGGCATGTCCTCCTCGGGCAGAATTCGCGCAATCACGCCTTTGTTTCCATGGCGTCCCGCCATCTTATCGCCCACCGATAGCTTCCGCTTCATGGCGATATAGATTTTGACGAGCTTAATGACCCCGGGCGGCAACTCGTCGCCCTTCTTCAATTTCTGTATCTTTTCGTCTGTGATCTTGCGCAGGATGTCGATCTGCCGGGAGGTCATCTCCTCGATGTCGTCGATCTTCTCGGACAGGGCGGGGTCCTTCCGGCCCAGTTTGGCGCGCTTGAGGTTGCGAGCGGAGAGTTTGTCCAGAGCTTCCCAGTCGAGACGGGTGCCCTTGGTCAGCAGGCGTTTATTGGTCTTTTCGTCGTGCAGGTCAACGGTGAGCACCTCGTCGGCGAGCAGCGCCGAAAGACGCTTGAGCCGTTCGTCGTTCAAGATTCGGACTTCGTCGTAGAGGTTCTTCTCGAGTCGCCCCACCTGAGAGGATTCGATGATGCGCGCTCGGTCATCCTTTTCCGCGCCCTTGCGGGAGAAGATCATGGCGTCGACCACGATGCCCTCTACCCCCGGAGGACACGTCAGCGAAGCATCCCGCACATCGCCGGCCTTCTCGCCGAAGATCGCCCGGAGGAGTTTTTCCTCGGGTGTCAACTGCGTCTCTCCCTTGGGGGTGACCTTGCCCACCAGGATGTCGCCGGCCTTGATGTAGGCGCCGACCCGGATAATCCCGCTCTCATCGAGTTCCTTCAGCATGGACTCGGAGATATTGGGTATGTCGCGTGTGATCTCCTCCGGGCCGAGCTTGGTGTCGCGGGCTTCGACTTCAAATTCCTCGATGTGGATGGAGGTGTAGGAATCCTCCTTGACGAGTTTCTCGCTCACGAGGATCGCGTCCTCAAAGTTGTAGCCCCGCCAGGGCATGAAGGCCACCAGGATGTTTCTTCCCAGGGCCAGCTCCCCCTGCGACGTGCAGGAGCCGTCGGCCAGGACCTGACCTGCTTCCACCTGTTGGCCCTTTCGGACGATCGGCTTCTGATTGATACAAGTGTTCTGATTGGAGCGGCGGAACTTGGTCAACTGGTAGATGTCCGATCCGACTTCCCGGGCCAGTTGCCCGGAGTGGCCGTTTCCTTCCACACGCACGATGATGCGCTCGCTGTCGACGCTGTCTACCAGGCCGCTGCGGCGGCAGAGCGCGACGGCGCCCGAATCCCGTGCCGTAACCTCTTCCATGCCCGTGCCGACCCAGGGGGCTTCGGCACGAAGCAGGGGTACGGACTGGCGTTGCATGTTGGAGCCCATCAGGGCGCGGTTGGCGTCGTCGTTTTCGAGAAAGGGAATCAAGGAAGCCGCAACGCTCACCAGTTGCTTGGGGTTGACATCGATGTAGTCGATCTCTTCGCGGTTCTTCAGAACGAAGTTTCCCGCCTGACGGGCGTTTACCAGTTCGGGAACAATGCGCCCATTGTCGTCCAACTCGACGTTGGCCTGTGCGATGATGTGCTCATCTTCCTCCCAGGCGGAGAGGTAGAAGGAGAAAGGATCGGTTTCCACCGGCTTTCTTTTTCGCTCGCGGAGCTCGGCGTTGACCTTTTGCACCGCCCTTTCTTCTTCTTGGTCGCCCACCACCCATGAGCTGTCCCCTCGATGAGTAACGGTGACGTATTCGATGACGCGCCCGTTGCGAACCTTCCGGTAGGGGCTCTCGATAAAGCCGTACTCGTTGATCCGGCCGTAGCAGGAGAGGGAGCTGATGAGGCCGATGTTCGGGCCCTCGGGGGTTTCAATGGGGCAGATCCGGCCGTAATGGGTCGGATGCACGTCACGAACTTCAAATCCCGCCCGTTCCCGAGACAGCCCGCCCGGCCCCAGGGCCGACAAGCGCCGCTTGTGGGTAATTTCAGAGAGCGGATTGGTCTGATCCAGAAACTGGGAGAGTTGCGAGGAACCGAAAAACTCCCGGATGGAAGCCATGACCGGCTTCGCGTTGATCAAATCGTGCGGCATAGCCGTAGACATTTCCTGGTAAACCGACATCCGCTCCTTGATGGCCCGCTCCATACGGACCAGGCCGATGCGGAACTGGTTCTCCAGCAACTCCCCGACGGCGCGAACACGGCGGTTGCCCAGGTGGTCGATATCGTCGGTCGAGAAGTTGCCTCCCGGATTCTTCTTCAGACTCAGCAGGTAGCGTATGGAGAAGTAAAAATCTTCCGGATCCAGGGTACGCCGATCCAGGGGGGCCTGCACAATGGCTCCCTCGCCATGTTCAGCGGCGCGAGTCCCCCCGTGGCCGCGGGTCAATTCGGTGAATTGGTTGCCGTCGCGCTTGCCGACGAGGATCCGTTCCTGGCCGGCGATAACCTCGAAGTTCTCCGCTGGAAAACGGTTTCCCTTATCAACACGCATCGAGGAAGAGGTCGAATCCAACTTGTCCCTCAGCTTTGCGTAGCTGCCCATCTTGATGTTGAACTTCAGGCGGCCGACCCGGGAGAAGTCATATTTGCGGGCGTCGAAGAACATGCCGTGGAAAAGGTTGGTGGCGGCGTCGACGGTGGGCGGGTCGCCGGGGCGCATTTTGCGATAAATTTCGATCAGCGCTTCCTGCGTGGATTTTACGGTGTCCTTGGCCAGAGTCTGGCTCAATACCGAGCCCACGTCGTCCCGTTCCGGGAAGAAGACGGCGATCTCCTTAATCGAGGACTCCTGAAGGGTGCTCAATTCGTCCGCTGTGATCTCCTTGTTGGCCTCCAACAGAACCTCACCCGTCGAGGGGTCCACGATGTCGGTGGCCGAGAAGGCGCCTTGAAGATCCTGCGGGGGGACCTCGATATCCTTGATGCGCGACTTTTGGAGCTCCCGAAAAGCCAGGGTGGAAATCTTCTTTCCTGCATGGACCAATATATCGCTGCCGCGGGGCTGCTTGATGTCGCGGGCCACCTTCAGCCCGAGCAATCCTCGGGAGAGCTCCCAGAAGAGCTTCTTTTCGCGGAGGTGAATTTTCTCGATGCGATAGAAATGGCGGATGATATCTGCGTCGTCCTTCAGTCCCAAGGCCCGCAAGAAAATGCTTCCCAGAAATTTGCGTTTCCGGTCAATGCGGACGTAAAGCAGGTTCTTGGTGTCGTACTCGAACTCGACCCAGGACCCGCGGTAGGGAATGATCTTGCCGAGGAAGTAAGTCTTCTGAGCGGCGGACTCAAAGAACACGCCCGGGGATCGGTGCAATTGGCTGACGATGACGCGCTCGGTCCCGTTGATGACGAAGGTTCCGTTTTCCGTCATCAGAGGTATTTCACCGAAGTAGACCTCTTGCTCCTTGATGTCCCGGATGCTTTTCGTTCCCGTATCCTCGTCTTTGTCGTAAATGGTCAATCGGATGGTGACCTTGAGCGGAGCGGCAAAGGTCATCCCCCGCTCCTGGCATTCCTGGACGTCGTATTTCAACTGCAGGCCGACCGGTCCGCCGCATTTGTTGCAGAAGGTCACGACGTTCTTGTTGTAAGTTCCGCACTTCGTGCAGAGGACATCGCCGACCTTGAAGGGGTCCGTGATGACCGCATTGCCGCAACTCTTGCAGGTGCTTCGCAGGTGATAGAGGCCGCGGAGATTCCCGCACTTGCACTCCCAGTTGCCGATCGAATAGTCGACAAAATCCAGCTGCGACACGCGCCGGAAATCGTTGATCGGAAACACGGAACTGAGAACCGATTGCAGCCCCATGTCCTCGCGCTCCGAGGGAAGCAGGTCCATCTGGAGGAACCGCTCGTAGGATTTCTTCTGGACTCCGATCAGATTGGGAATCTGGATGGCCGTCTTGATTTTGCCGA